>CAWAFF010000016.1:0-18381 GCA_963780945.1 uncultured delta proteobacterium
GGCTCTGTTGCCCATCCGTCAGTTTCAGCGCCTTTGCCATGCGGTTATAAAATCTGCCTGACCCCATCTCTGTCCCCGGCCCTTTCCCACAATCACCCTTTGGTCCGTGTCCTGCCAGGACCGCTGTCCCCCCGCCAATAGTCATGGCTACCAACACAGCTGCAACAATCAGTTTCCGTTTCATTTTTGTTCTCCTTTCGTTGACTGGGCCCCCGGTGCGGGTGCCTCTTTTTGTGATTACAGGAATATCAGGAGAATGTGACGGAAATGTGGAAGAAATGAGGAAATACGGCTGGTCGGGCAAAAAGGGCATGTAATTAAGGCGGTTACTTGTGATAAATATTAGATCAAAGGTCTTATCAGCTAACCGTGTTGAATGCGAGGCAGGCACATGAATATCAGTATCACCCACAAGTTGTTTTTTGCCATCCTGACAGCTGCCGGACTGGCTGTCGTCAGCCTGGTTCTCATCATGCAGTGGAATCTAAGCTGCGGCTTTCTCCGCTATGTTAATACGATGGAGACGGCAAGCGTCTCGCGTCTGGCCAGCACATTGGAACAAAGCTATAGCAATGAGCTCAACTGGGAATTTGTTTTACGTGATCGGGCTCAGTGGCGTGAATTGGTAAAAGCAGCTCTTCCCGATGGAGGGCCGCCTCCACCGGGCCAATTCCGTGACGACGGAGAGCGACCACACCGGCCCCGACCGGCAATCCGTCATTTCACACAACGACTGTTTCTCCTTGATGGCGGCAAGAAGCCACTGCTGGCACAGGATGCCGTACCTGTGGGAAGCGAGATGACGACTCTGCATCATAAGGGGAAGGTTATTGGTTATTTGGGGTTGTTGCCCCGCACTAATCTTGCCGATGACCATCAAAGACGTTTTTTGAGAGAGCAAAAAAACAGTTTCGTCATGGTGGCCGGAGTTATCGTGCTGCTGGCGGCGGGACTATCGCTATTGCTGGCCAAGCGACTGGTGCGGCCAATCGGAGAACTGGCAAAAGCAACAGACCGGCTCGCGGCCGGAGACTTCGCCATTCGCGTGCCAAACGGGTCAAAGGATGAATTGGGACGACTGGCTCAAGATTTTAATGCTTTGGCCCAAGTACTGGAGAAAAACGAACAGGCACGCCGGCAATGGGTGGCGGACGTCTCCCACGAACTGAGGACCCCGCTGGCAGTGTTGCGTGGTGAGCTCGAAGCGCTGCAGGATGGGCTTCGTCAACCGTCTCCGGATTCGATCCGGTCGCTGCATGGTGAGGTGCTTCGTCTTGGACGGCTGGTGGACGATCTCTATCAGCTTTCTCTGTCGGATCTGGGCGCGTTGACCTACAAAAAGAGGGATCTGGATGTGGCCAAGCTTCTAGCGGAAGCCCTTCACGCCTACCGCCAGGAATTTTTGTCCAAAGACATCGCAGTTGTTGACGAAATTCCCAGGAAAGGCCAATTCATAATCTCTGGCGATGCTGAACGACTGCATCAGCTTTTCGGAAACCTGCTGGACAACGCATTGAAGTACACCAATGGTGGTGGCCAGCTGCAGGTCACCATGGAACAGACTGCTCGTCTCCTGGTCATTAATTTCCAGGATTCTGCTCCCGGTGTTCCGTTGTCGGACCTGGACAGGCTGTTCGACCGGCTCTATCGTGTGGAGTCTTCCCGCAATCGTTTGACTGGAGGTGCAGGACTTGGTCTTGCCATATGTCGCAATATTGTCGAGGCTCACGGGGGAAGCATTACTGCACAGCTATCCCCTATTGGCGGGGTTTGGATCAGAATCGAATTGCCGCAAAAGGAGAGCTGTTGATGGGGGGAATGATTCTAGTGGTAGAGGATGAAGATAAGCTTGCCAAGGTCATGGCGGATTACCTGCACCAGGCAGGCTTCGAGACCCACTGTCTGAGCGACGGGGTGGCGGTAGCCCCTTGGGTTCAGTCCCGTAAGCCGGATTTGGTCCTCCTTGATCTGATGCTGCCAGGGAAGGGGGGACTGGATGTATGCAAGGAAATCCGATCCTTTTCCCCGGTGCCGATTATCATAACCACAGCCAGAATTGAGGAAATAGACCGGCTGCTCGGCCTGGAACTGGGCGCCGACGATTATATCTGCAAGCCGTTCAGTCCACGGGAGGTCGTCGCCAGGGTCAAGGCCGTGCTACGCCGGACTAACGGCGGTGACACGTCTCATACAATCGGACTGGTGCTCGACGATTCCCGCTACCGGGCAACTCTCAACGGCCATGATCTGGAACTGACCGCCGTCGAGTTTAAGCTCCTTAATCTCCTGGCGGCCAACCCCGGGCGCATTTACGGACGCCAGCAACTGATGGATCACATCTATCCGGATCAGCGCATTGTCAGTGACCGCACCATTGACAGTCACATCAAAAAGCTGCGCAGAAAGATCTCATTTGCGGGGCCGGGTAAAGAATTTATCCATGCCTTGTACGGTGTCGGATATAAATTTGAGATGGTATCCGGGTGACAGGTAGTAGCGCCCATTCCCCGGGCCATTTTTGATCCTGGTTATTTTAACTCATCCATGAATCCATACTCTTCTTTGTAGAAATCAAGCAACCTTTGCACCTTTGGGGTAGGTTTCCCTTTGGTGAAGGCAAGCATAGTAAAGGGCAGGGTTGGGGATTCCGGGATTTTCAATAACGGCATTTTCAAACCCTCGGGGCTAATGGCAATGGCGCCGGGTGTGGCAATCAGAGTTTTTCTGAGGGTCAAGAGATCATCAATATGTTGGGTTTTAGGCGAAACGGGCTGACCATCAAGGATCGTTTTGACGAAGAGGTTATTAAAATATACGAGCTCCTTGGTCCATAAGACCTTAATCTCCTGGTCGGCACCGCCAACATCCTTCCAATTGTTAATCTGGCCTGTGAAAATTCCTTTCAACTGCTCCTTGTTCAGCCGAGAAACCGGGTTGCTGCGATCCAGGAAGATCACGACCTCGCCCTTGGTAACGACTGTTTTTACGAGCGAATCCGGCTTAATCTCAACACCTTGTTTTTTTGCTTTACTAATTGCGTCTTCGAAAGCAAGTGATGCAATGGATGCCATATCGATGGCCCCTTTTTCGAGGGCGATCAGGGCCTTGGTGGGATTGGTCAGCGTCAGCGTCAGCGTATCTTTGGTCGTTTCTTCATAGGCCGCTTTGATTGGGGAATAGATGGTCGTTATGGACGATGGTCCCCCCTCGATCTTTATTTCTTCAGCTCCCCCAGCAATCGGCAGCAGAGTAGTTCCCGCCAATACTAATACAATGAGCATCTGGTTAATCATATGTGAGACCCCCTAAAAATATAGTTAGCGTACCGATTCATTGAGAAGGAAATTCAGGAATATGGCAATTTCCTTGGCTTCTTCTTTTGTGATCACGTTTTTGTTGGTTTTATTCGCCTTGCGGTTCATTTGGAAGGTAACCGCCTTCATCACATCATGGTCAAAGGCCTGGCCCGAAATCAGAGCCACTCCAGTGGTGAATGCAACTACGATGCGCTCCAGACTATGACAAGCGCTGCATTTTACCTTCACCAGTTCATAACTGCTCTTCATCTTCGGTGAAAAATTGCTGGCGTCAAGCTGTCGATTGCCCTCCGCGCCCACAACCTTAACTGCGGCTAAAGCCGGAGTAGCCAACCACAACCAGACAACACATATCGCTATTACTCGCGTCATCAATACCCCCTTCTAAACATAGTTTTATCAAAGCTTCCCTTGACTGCGCCCAGTACATAACACCACACGGGGCTCTTCGCTATTTTCCTACCTAAGGCAAATTGACAATTTAAATCACTCATCGGCATATTAATATATAGCTTGAGCTTTTAGGGGGAATTTTTTCGATTATTCTTTATAATTCCTCTCCAGAGTGGGTTCCCTGCCTCGCAATAAATCTACACTAATAGCCACGGGTTTCACATGAGTCCAACATTCCATTGCGCCTGATGGCACTGCAGAGATCGATAGTTTCAAGTGGTTCGTCAACCTCTGAATATTGGATTGCCCTCTCTTGCACATTGCACATGGTGTGGGAGACTTTTCCTGTGGAGTATGGTTTTTTTATCTGAAGGAGACGACCATGAACAGGATCGATTCAGCTAAGCTGATCACCATCTTCATGTGCGGCGATGTCATGACCGGGCGGGGGATTGACCAGATTCTTCCCCACCCGAGCGTCCCGGCGATCCATGAGCCTTACATGAAGGATGCCAGGG
Source organism: uncultured delta proteobacterium (assembly GCA_963780945.1). Lineage (GTDB taxonomy): Bacteria > Desulfobacterota > Desulfuromonadia > Geobacterales > Geobacteraceae > Geotalea. Next base: position 4,229 of record CAWAFF010000016.1, read on the forward strand.
GTTACGTGGCGCTGGCCGAGGAGACCCATGGACTTATCCAGAAGCCGGCGAGCTATTCCTACATCTGGGGAGAAGCCTTGGATATTCTGTCCACTATGGCAGTTGACCTGCGCATGGTGAACCTGGAGACAAGTATTACTCGAAGCGACGACTACTGGAAAGGGAAGGGGGTCAACTACCGCATGAGCCCGGAAAACATACAGGTCATTACCGCTGCCCGTATCGATTACTGTTCCCTTGCCAACAACCATGTCCTTGACTGGGGTTATCGTGGTCTTGAGGAGACGTTATCGGTCCTGGACCAGGCACAGGTGAAACATGCGGGGGCAGGCCGGAACCTTGAACAGGCACAGTCGCCGGCGGTTTTTGATATTAAGGGGAAAGGGCGCGTGCTGGTCTTTTCCTGCGGCACAGGGTCCAGCGGCATCCCAGCCAATTGGAGCGCTGCTACCAATCGAGCTGGAGTTTACTTCCTGGCTGATCTGTCAGGGAAGACCGCGTCGCAGTTGGGGGATGCCGTGCGTAGAGTGAAGCGGCCGGGAGATCTGGTATTAGTTTCTATTCACTGGGGCGGGAACTGGGGCTATAGTATCGCGCAGGACGAGAGGATGTTCGCCCACCGATTGATGGATGAGGCGGGTGTTGACGCAATCCATGGGCATTCCTCCCACCATGTTAAGGGGATGGAGGTTTATCGGGACAAGCCGATCATTTACGGCTGCGGCGATTTCATTAATGACTATGAGGGGATCCATGGGGAGGAGAGGTTTCGTGGCGATCTGGCACTAATGTATTTCATGCACATGGACCCGCTGACCGGCAGACTGGCTGGTGTGAAAATGAGGGCGTTGCAGATGAATCTTTTCAGGCTGAATCGTGCCTCACGCAAGGATACACTTTGGCTCCGGGATTTGCTGAATCGTGAGGGACAAAAATTGAATACCAGCGTTAAAATGGAGGAAGATGGTTCCCTGGTGCTGAGCTGGCTGCAGGGTCCTTAGCGAGGAATCTCTGCAGAAAAATGGCGGACAATATCTGCGGTGAGGGCGGCGAGAGTGTACTCTGCCGGTTCGATGTCGACGGCCAGGCCAAGTTCGCGGCAGGTTTTAGAGGTGATGGGGCCGATGGAGGCAATGACTACACCTTCCAGCAGCTTCAGTAGCCGGTTTTCGCCGACCATGGCTGCCAGATTTTCCACTGTGGACGAGGAGGTGAAGGTAATGCACTGGATCTGCCGCTTTACAAGCGCTTCCAGGGCTGCAGCAGGCAGTTCTTCCGGCAAAATATTGCGGTAGGCGACCGGCGCGACCACCGTTGCCCCCATTTGCTGCAACTCGGCCGGGATCAGCTCGCGAGCTCGATCCGCCTTGGGGAACAGCACCCGAGTGTTCTTCAATTCCAGTTTTTTGAAAGCGTCAACGACCCCTTCCGCCTTGTAATTTCCAGGGACTAAGTCGGCTTTGAGACCATAGGGGGCGAGGGCGGCGGCGGTTTTCGGGCCGACCGCGCAGATGCGGCAGTTGCCAATGGCCCTGCTGTCAAGATCCAGGTCGTGCAGCCTGGTGAAGAAGCTGTTCACGGCATTGAAGGAAGTAAAGATCAGCCAGTCGAAGGAGGCTAACCCGGCAATGGCCGCATCCAGTTCCGTGAATGTCTCCGGGGGAATAATCTTGATGGTGGGGCATTCGAAAACCTGTGCCCCGTGGCTGCCGAGCAGGCGGGTAAATTCCCCAGCCTGGTCCGCGGCCCGGGTAACAACGATGCTTTTGCCAAAGAGCGGCCGGTTGTCGAACCAGCGAAGCTTGTTGCGCAGGTTGACCACTTCGCCGACGACGGTGATCGCCGGTGCCTTGAAGGCAGCTTTATGGGCCTTATCGGCGATGTCGGCCAGGGTACCGACGAGCACTTCCTGCTCAGCCCTCGTTCCCCAGCGGATCAGTGCCACCGGCGTTTCCGGCGCCCGGCCATGTTCGATCATCTTTTTGGTGATCAGGGGCAGGTTCCTGATCCCCATGTAAAACACCACCGTTCCGCTGCCCAGGGACAGGCGTTCCCAATCGATTTCAGATGTTTCCTTGGCCGGGTTTTCGTGGCCGGTAACAAAGGCCACCGAAGTGGTGACGTTGCGGTGGGTAAGGGGAATGCCTGCATAGGCGGCAGCACCGATGCCGGCGGTAACTCCAGGTACAACCTCAAACGGGATGTCGGCCACGATCAGTGCTTCGCATTCCTCGCCCCCCCGGCCGAAGACGAAGGGATCTCCCCCCTTGAGCCGGGCCACTATCTTCCCCTGGAGCGCCTTCTCCACAAGAAGTTCGTTGATCTGCCGCTGCTCATGGTTGTGGGCGCCGCCAATCTTGCCGGCATAGATCAGTTCCGCGCCAGGGGCCGCATTGGCAAGCAGTTCCTGGTTGGCCAGGTAGTCATAGAGGATGACATCGGCTTTGCCGATACATTCCCTCCCTTTGACGGTGATGAGTCCGGGGTCGCCGGGACCTGCGCCGATGAGGTAGACAAAACCTTTATCTGCTGTTGGTTTGGACATATTCCTCAGGGAAAAGCATACGAGAGTTAAAACTGAAGCGACAAAGCTGTTTGCGCAAAGACACCAAGACGCAAAGTACGTCAGGAGCCTTTTGTGGTTCCCTTTGCGAGCTTTGCGCCTTGGCGTGATACAGATTAGCTTATGATGCTCTGCAGTGAATCAGGCGATCAAACGGGAATTTCCTTCTCCCGCGAAACTTCGCGCTGGTAAACCTCGGCGAGAATAGCATGACCACCGTCGGCAAGAAGCTGCTCGGCGAGCTTGACGCCAAGCTTTTCGCACTCTACAGCCGGGCCGCTGATGCTGCCGTGCACCGAGGTTTTGCCGTCGACGGAGGCGATGAAGCCAACCAGCTTCAATTCCGTGCCGCTGACTTCGCCGTAGGCGGCGATGGGTACCTGACAACCACCTTCGCAACGCCAGAGCAGGGCGCGTTCGGCCCTGACCGCGTAGGCGGTGGCCGGGTGATTGAAGAAGGCGATGGCTTGTTTTACTTCTTCATTGTCCAGGTTGCATTCGATTCCCAGTGCCCCCTGGCCGATGGCCGGGATGGATAGATCGGTCGGCAGGTATTCAGCCACCTTGTCGGTAAAGCCCAGCCGTTTCAGTCCTGCAGCGGCGAGGATAACTGCATCCAGTTTCTCTGTTTCCAGTTTGCTGATGCGGGTTTCCACGTTGCCGCGGATGATGACCATCTCCATGTCCGGTCGGAGCTTAAGGAGCTGAGCCTGGCGGCGCAAAGCGCTGGTGCCGATCTTTGCCCCCTGGGGCAGGTCGGCAAATTTTATGCCACGGGAAATGACGGCGTCCCGTGGGTCTTCCCGCTCGGTAATGCAGTGCAGCCCCAGTCCTTCGGGAAACTCGGTCGGAACATCCTTCATGCTGTGCACGGCAATGTCAATGTCGCCGCGTAGCATGGCTTCTTCGATCTCCTTGACGAAAAGCCCCTTGCCTCCTACCTGGGCCAGGGGAACATCAAGGATCTTGTCGCCAATGGTCTTGATCTTGAGCAACGACACTTCCATATCCGGATAACGCTTTTCCAGCTCGGATTTAACCCAGTTTGCCTGCCATAGTGCCAGCTGGCTGGCGCGGGTCCCGATTCTCAGTTGTTTAAGTGCCACGTTTCATCTCCTTTGCATTGATCAAGTCTGAAGAATTATCTTAATGTTTGAAAGCAAACTTACAAATGGTAAGTAAAGGGCTGTGCCGGTTTATTCTTCCAGCTCTTCCAGTTCTGCCAACTCCATGGGTCCCTGATCCGCCATTTCCAGGTCGAAGAGGTTGCGCAGGGCGTCCACGTACAGGTCATTGCGATTGCCCTGATCGGTTCGCTTCAGGACGCTGGTGGGCTGATGGAGCAGTTTGTTCATGATGGCGTTCGTCAGTGCCTCAAGTCGTTTTTCCGCCTCGGGGGGCAGTTCTTTCCAGTTGGCCAGGGTTTTGGCCAGCTCAGCCCGCCGGGTTTCGTCAAATTTGGAGCGAAGGGCAACGATGGTGGGGGTGACCTCAAGGGAGGACAGCCATTTGAAGAACTGGCCTATCTCCTGCTCGACGATCGCTTCGGCCTTTGCCGCTTCCTTTTTGCGCTGCTCCAGGTTGGTAGCGACGACGCCATTCAGGTCGTCAACCGTGTACAGATAAATATTCTCCACATCATTAACCTTGGGATCGATGTCACGGGGGACGGCAATGTCGATGAAAAACATCGGCTTCAGCTTGCGGCGGCGGATGACCTCCTCCATGTCTTTCGGCTTGATGATGAAGTGTGGAGCACCGGTGGAGGAAAGGATGATGTCCGCCTTGTGCAGTTGTTCAAAAAGATCCTCATAATTAACGGCTTTGCCATCAAACTCTTCAGCCAGTTTCACCGCCCGCTCATAAGTACGGTTGGTTACCATCACCCCGCGGACGCCGGTGTTGATGAAATGCTTGGCTGCCAGTTCGCACATCTCTCCGGCGCCGATCAGCATCACCGTCTTGTCGGAAAGGTCGCCAAAGATTTTCTTGGCCAGTTCCACGGCGGCAAAGGCGACAGAAACGGCGGATGAGGCAATTTTAGTCTCGGTGCGGACCCGTTTGGCGACAGAAAAGGCCTTGTGCAGAAAGCGGTTGAGAATGATGCCAGAGCTTTTGAATTCAGCGGCATAGCCGTATGAGGTCTTGATCTGGCCAAGGATCTGCGGTTCACCGACGACCATGGAATCCAGGCTGGAGGCTACGCGAAAGACATGGCGGGTTGCTGCTTCGCCGTGATAGCTATAAAGGTGCGGTTCGAGAATCTCCAGGGGGAAATTGTGGTAATCGGCAAGAAAACGCTTGAGCCGGGCGATGCCGCCGGCGATGTCGCGGGTGGTGGCATAGAGTTCTACCCTGTTGCAGGTGGAAACGATGACTCCTTCGGTGATATCCGGGATCGCGAGCATAGCGTGCAGCGGTTTTTCCATCTGCGTCGGGGAGAAGGCAACTTTTTCCCTTATTTCTACTGCTGCTGTTTTATGGGACAGCCCGACAACAATTATGTTCATAGCTCAATCTGCCTCTGATTCCACAAAAGTCTCCACGGCAGTGGACTTTTGACAATTTCGCTCATTTGTAACTGTGCAGTCCAGGTAAGAGAAGATTCACGCCGATAAAGGTAAACAACATGATGAAAAATCCGATTATTGAGAGAAAGGCCGCCTTGCGCCCACGCCAGCCGGTGGTAAGCCTGCCGTGTAAGAGAGCAGCGTAGATAAACCAGGTTACCAGTGACCACGTTTCCTTGGGATCCCAGCTCCAGTAAGTTCCCCAGGCGGTTTCAGCCCAGATTGCGCCGCTGATGATGGCGAAGGTGAGGAGGGGAAAACCGAAGGTGAGACAGCGATAACTGATTTCATCCAGAGTATCGAGGGATGGCAGCCGCTGGAACATTGGTCCGAGTTTTCTGCTTTTCAGAAAATGCGACTGGATCAGGTACATGATGCTGACGCCGAAAGAAATGGCAAATGCTCCATAACCGAGAAAAGCCATGATGGTATGGACTGAGAGCCATCTGCTTTTCAGTGCCGGATTCAGAGGCACTATGTCGGAAGGAAAGGTAGTGGATACAGCTAAAAGGAGCAAGGCCAGTGGTGTGATAAAGGAGCCGAGAATGATCATTTTGTACTTACGTTCGAAAATGATGAAGATGGCGACTACCGAAAGGCTGAAAAAGGAGAGTGACTCGTGCAGGTTGGTAATCGGGGTGTGACCAACCTCGAAGAAGCGGTTGACGGTGAAGGCCAAATGTACAATAAACCCGGCGGAGATGGCCCAGCGCGCTGTGCGACCCACCAACTTTTCTGGTTTAATCAGGTAAATGAGGTAAATAACTGTGGCGACGAAATATATGCTGAGGGTGCAATAAAAGAGCAAGGCATTCATTGATGGTCCTTTTCTTTACCCAAAAGTTGGCTGGTGCTGAATCCAGGACCGAGTAGTTCGAGCAGAAGATGGTCCAGATCTTCATATCGCTGTTCTTTGATAAATCTAGGCAGGTCATGGGCTGCCAGCTCGCTTAGAAGCCTGCTATTGTATGCGCTGTTGGCAGCTGTCGTCAATAGCTTTTCACGTACGGCGCCCAAAAGTCTGACAGTGGTAATATATTCATCACCAAAAGATTCTGCCAGTGTGTCGCGGATTTTTTTTGCCAAGGCCGGACTCTTGCCGCCGGTGGAAACGGCTATTACCAGATCGCCCCTTGTCAGTACCGCCGGCATGGTGAAGCTGCTTTTTTCGGGGACGTTGCAGATGTCGGCCAGGACCGAGCAACCTTCAGCCTCTGTGGCAACTGCCGTGTTTACTGCTTTATCATTTGTTGCCGCAATGGCGAGAAAAGCCCCACAAAGGTCACCATCCTGGTATTGTCGTGCCAGATGGGTAATAGCGGATTTCTCGCGCAGCTTGACAAGAGTTCCGGTCAGTTGGGGGGCAATGACAATGGGATTTCCTCCTGCGGCAACGATGCGGGAAATCTTCCGTTCGGCAACGGCGCCACCGCCGACAACAACGATCTTTCTGTTGCTGATTTCTATGTTAATTGGGAAAAAGGACATGGATCCTGATAATATGGCTTAGCAACAAAGGAGAGTCAACAACTTATGGATGAAAAGCACGATCGCCCACATGTGGTGCACGGAGAACCGCATGGCGCCTGCAATAAGTCCTTGATTTTTTCAAGCTCTAGGCTATAGTTGTAGCACTTTTATAGCGATAATTGATTATGAAACCAAGGAGAGCAGCTATGGCCAGCGACAAAGTTCTGACATTTAACGATGATAATTTCGAGGCAGTAGTCCTCCAATCTGATGTTCCTGTTCTGGTTGATTTCTGGGCCACTTGGTGTGCTCCATGCAAAGCGATCGCACCGCTTATCGATGCCATTGCCGAAGAGTTTGAAGGTAAAATCAAGGTGGGTAAGGTGAATGTTGACGAAAGCCCTGCCACGCCCGGCAAATATGGTGTGCGCGGTATTCCTACTGTAATCCTGATCAAGGACGGTAAGGTGGTTGACCAGGTGGTTGGTGCTGTCCCCAAAGCCCAGTTGGAAGCTTTGATCAAAAAAGCTCTGTAAGGACAGTCATGAAGTTACGCAGTTCGCTACTGCTCATTTTGTTGACGCTGCTATCCCTGTTGATCACTGTCGCTGCCCCTGCTTTTGCGGTCCTGCAGAAGGGCCAGGCTGCTCCCCCCATCAACGTGGTGACAACCTCCGGGCAGCCGGTGTCTCTGGCCAACTACAAAGGCCATGTGCTGGTCCTCGATTTTTTTGCCACCTGGTGTTATCCTTGCCGGGAAGCAATCCCGCACCTGCTCAGTCTGAACCGGAAGTACGGCAAGCAGGGACTGCAGATCCTTGGCATGAGCGTTGACGATGGAAGTGACGGAGTGGTGAAGTCATTTATCGCCGATAAAAAGATTATTTACCCCGTTACCATGGTCAATGAAGATCTTCAGGCAGACTACGGTCTGCGTTCTGTCCCGACCATCTACGTTATCAGCAAGAAAGGGATTGTCATCGAGAAATACCAGGGCTATTCGGAAGAGGTGGGTCGATCGCTGGAAAACACGGTGAAGAGACTTCTGGCTGAATAACGGTTGGAGAGTTTAGATGCTTAAAAAGGCGATGTGCAGGTCATGCATCGCCTTTTTCATTTCCGTGAAGATGGTGCCAAAGCGATGCCGCCACCTTGGCTGAAATCCCCGGTGCCTGACTTAGTTCTTCGGGAGAAGCTTCCCGTATCCTGTTGAGGCTGCCAAAGTGCCGCAACAGCGATTTTTTCCTTCCGGGGCCGATGCCGGCGATCTCTTCCAGCTGTGAGATCAATAGTTCCTTGCCGCGCAGCTTTTTATGGTAGCCGATGGCAAAGCGGTGGGCTTCGTCCCTGATTCTTGCCAGGAGCAGGAGAGGTGCTGAGTTCTGCCTCATGACCACGGGGTTTTTCCGGTTTGGCAGAAAAACCCTCTCGTCGCTTCTGCTGATTTCCGATGCGTCCATCTCCTTTTCCACCCTGCTCTTTGCCAATCCGGCCGCATCTACATTCAATATCTGCAGATCGCTTAGAACATTGGTGAGAACATTTAGCTGGCCGATACCGCCATCGACAATGATCAGGTCGGGGAATTCCTCGGCCGTTGCGCCCGGCTTGAAACGTCGGGACAGCATTTCCCGCATCATGGCAAAGTCATCTGACTGGCTGACTCCCTTGATGCGGTAACGACGGTAGAACCCCTTGGCAGCCTTGCCGTCAATGAAAGTGACCTTGCTTCCAACTGCCACTTGCCCCTGGATATTGGAGATGTCATAGCACTCGATGCGGCGCGGGGGGCGGTGCAGGTGCAGGCGTTCCTGAAGCTCTGCGAGTACAGCTTCTCCTGCCTCTGTTGACCGTTGCTTTTCCCGTGCTGCCGATTCAGCATTTTTGCTTGCCAATTTAACCAATTCCACCTTGTCACCCCGGCGGGGCACAGTTATGCATACTTTCTTTCCTTTTTTTTCGGAAAGCAGTTCTTCTTGCGGCACTGGATCGGCTATGGGGAGCGGCAGCACAATTTCCGAAGGAATGAGGACCTCCTGGTTGTAGTACTCGTTGAGGAAGGAAGCGACCCCTTCGCTGTCATCTAGTTCCCAGATGAAAGAATAGTTTCTGCTGCCGGTCAGAGAGCCGCCGCGAATGAAAAGAAGTGCGATGTGAAGCAGTTCTCCTTCGCGGAAAATGCCGATCACATCCGAGTCCCCCCCTTGAGCGACTACCTTCTGCTTTTCGACGGTCACTTCTATTGAGCGGACAAGGTCACGGAACCGTGCTGCCTCTTCAAATTTTTCGACGGTGGCGGCGGCAACCATGCGCTCCTTGAAGATTTTCAGGATCTCACGGTTCTTACCTTCGAGAAAAAGGGCCGCTCCTTCGGCAAGAGCCAAATAATCCTCCCGTGAGATCATTCCATGGCAGGGTGCCGAGCATTGTCTGAGCTGATAAAAAAGGCAGGGTCGGTTTCGTCGTTTGCAGGTAACAAGGGGGTAATGGCGAAGAGGGAACAGCTTGTAGAGCTGCTTCAGCATGGCCCTGGCGTCTGAAGCGGAGGAGTATGGCCCAAAGTACCGGGCACCGTCTCGGGCTACCTTGCGGATTATCATCAGCCGGGGAAATTCACTGGTCATGTCCATGCGCAACGAAAAATAGGTTTTGTCGTCCCTCAGGTTGAAGTTGTACTTTGGACGGTACTTCTTGATGAGAGTGTTTTCCAGTATCAGCGCTTCCTTTTCCGTATCGGTAACAATTACCTCTATATCGGCAACTCTTGCCATGAGAAAGCGGATCTGGTAGCGGGAGTCGCCTGATGCGGCAAAGTAGGAGCGGACCCGCTTCTTTATGTCACGTGCTTTGCCCACGTATAGGACGGTTGAATCGGCATCTTTCATGATATAGACGCCTGGCGCAGATGGGAAATGGGCTATTTTATCGGTAGTGATCATGAAGGTGAGTATAGAAGTAAATGCATGCAGTTTCAAAGTGTTTCTGTTCGAATTGACGATGCCGCTTTAACGGCAAATTACGGTAACTGCGAACCTCCGGCAGTTAAACATGAACGGCCCCGCTTAACTAATATTTCTGAGTTGTGGCTCGGAAAGGTACCACTTTGAATTTATGAACTTTTTCCGTGATATGCAATTAATAGGCTTCAACGCGCATATGGGAAGCTTTTTGATCAACCTTATCCCTCACAAATCTCGCAGTCAAAAAAACTCTTGCAATTGGGTAATTAAGATGTATATTGAAGAGTCTGTTCAATCGGGGAAGCCGTTACTATCGCTTTACAAATCCTTCAGTTTTGCATCCCCTGTTTCATCGCTCACTAACCCCCTCTGCATTCAGCAAGCCCATGAAATGCAGTAACACAAATGGTTGGCGACGATGTTTTTGAGCCGGTCATACGTGTTATTGCCGTTAATTGTATGCGTTGCAACGGTTGCCGCAGCGGCTTCGCGCGTTCTTCTCATCCGTTCTCCAGTCTCGTGCGTAATTTTGCGCTTGGGTCGTGAGATCACAAGGAAAAATTATGTCATTTGAAACACTGCAATTATCCCCTAACATCCTAAAGGCCATCGCAACCTGCGGCTACACGACACCAACCCCGATTCAGGAGCAGGCAATTCCCCTGGCCTTGGAAGGCAAGGATCTTATAGGTTCAGCCCAGACTGGAACAGGTAAAACAGCGGCTTTTGTCCTGCCGGCGCTGCAAAGACTGAGCGTTCCTTCGCAGCTCCAAGGTCGTGGTCCCAGGATTCTTGTCTTGACCCCAACCCGTGAACTTGCCAACCAGGTTACCGAAGCTGTCCGCAACTACGGCAAATTCATGCGCGTCAGCAGCGGCGCCATCCTCGGTGGCATGCCCTACCGCGAGCAATTGCTGCTTTTGTCCAAGCCCGTTGACCTGATTGTGGCCACCCCCGGCAGGCTGATCGATCACCTCGAGCGTGGCCGAATTAACCTGTCCCGTCTGGAGTTGCTGATTCTTGATGAGGCTGACCGGATGCTGGACATGGGTTTCAGCGAAGATGTGGATAAAATTGCCGCTGCCGCTCCCAATAATCGCCAAACTCTTCTCTTTACGGCGACCATGGATGATGCCATGGCAAAGCTGGCCCAGAGACTTCTTAAAAGTCCCGTCCGCATCGAAGTTGCCGGCAAGACAGCTACCCACGAGCAGATAGAGCAGCGCCTCCATGTGGCTGACAACCTGCAGCACAAAAACCGCATGCTGCAGCATCTTATCGCCGATGGAACTTTGACGAAGGCAATTATTTTTTCCGCAACCAAGCGCGATGCCGACACAATGGCCCGTGATCTCCACGCCCAAGGTCATGCGGCGGCTGCCCTGCATGGCGACATGACGCAAAATGCGCGCAATAAAACCATTCAAAACATGCGTCGCGGCAAAATCAGGTTGCTGGTGGCAACCGATGTTGCTGCCCGTGGTCTTGATGTTACCGGCATCAGCCATGTCATCAATTTCGATCTGCCCAAGTTTGCCGAAGACTATGTGCACCGCATTGGCCGTACCGGTCGTGCCGGCGCTAACGGCATCGCCATCTCCTTTGCTTCCTTGAACGACCTCAACTACCTTGACCGGATCGAGCGCTACACCGGCCAAACCTTGCCGATGCATACCATTCCAGGTTTGGAACCAACCCGTCCCCTGCGCCGTGTCAGTACCTCCGGCAAGCGAAGCACGCCCTCAAATAGCCGGAGCAAAACGCCCTACGCAGGCAACGGACGCCGCCAGGGCAGCGACGATAAAAAGGGGGGCGGCTTTGCCCAAGCCCGCAAAACCTCTGCAGCCGCAGCTCGGCCAAGAAGTTCCCAGCCGGTTGTGGAATACCGGAGCCTGAAGCCCGGCACTCGCCAGTCATAGTTCAGGTTTCAGCAAGACGGCTGTTTTAAGGCAAGGGCGCCCAATCATGGGCGCCTTTTTGTATTTAAGCAGGGATAAAAGTTGAGCTGGACTTCCTGTTGTTTGACCGGTTTTTTACTGGGGCTTGCCTAACAGCGGTTGTTTGGATATGATTTGTTGATCTTCAAGTTTCACATTCAAGGAGTTGCGCATGGAAGAAATTATAGAGATTAAACCAGATCTTTTTTGGATCGGGGTAAAGGACCCGCAACTGCGGACCTTCGACGACCTTTTTCCCACCGAGCACGGCACCACTTATAACTCGTATCTGATCAGGGGCACGGACAAGATCGCCATCATCGACACCGTCAAAGGGAATCGGTGCGATGAGTTTCTGGCAAAGGTCCGCCAGGTCGTTAATCCCGCAGACGTGGATTATTTCATCATCAATCACACCGAACCCGACCATTCCGGCTCGCTGGCTTTCATGCTCCAGCATTGCCCGAAGGCGAAAGTCGTGTCCACCCAGGCCGCACATACCTTTTTGGGGAACCTTATTCATACGCCTTTCCCCTCCCATATAGTTAAGGATGGGGAGGTTCTCGATCTGGGCGGCAAGCAGCTGCGCTTTGTCATTGCGCCTTTCCTGCATTGGCCTGACACCATGTTTGCCCTCCTGGAAGAAGACGGGGTCCTGTTCACCTGCGACGCCTTCGGTTCACATTACTGCGGCGACTCCATCTTCAATGATGAACTGCCTGACTTCAGTGCCGACATGCAGTTTTACTTCGATTGCATCATGCGTCCTTTCAAGGACAAGGCGCTCATAGCCATAGACAAGATCAGGAATGAGAAAATCGAGGTCATCTGCCCGAGCCATGGACCGGTGCTGCGCAGCGAACCGTGGAAAACCGTCGACCTTTACGAAACCTGGTGTCGGCCTGAAACCGGCGGAAGGAAAATTATCCTGTTTTATATCTCGCCCCATGGCAACACCGAGAAAATGGCGGCTGCAGTGGCCAAAGGTGCGGCAGATGCAGGAGTGGAGGTAATCAGCAAGCACATCAATCATCTCAGCGCCGCTGAAACCCGTGATCTGCTTGAATCTGGCGATGCCCTCATCTTCGGCACGCCGACCATAAACCGTGATCTCCCGAAACCAATGTGGGATGTGCTTGCTTATCTCTCCACGGTTAGACTAAAGACCAATATCGCCGGAGTCTTCGGTAGTTATGGCTGGAGCGGTGAGGCGTGCAAGTTGGCGGAGGAAAGACTGAAAGGGCTTAACTTCAAGTTGCCGGTCCCATTTGTACGGGCGCCATTCACCCCACGGGCCGAGGCGTTGGAGCAATGCGAGGCTCTTGGCCGGGGCATAGCCGAAGCAGTAATGACAAGGTAGGCGAGTTCATCTTAAACTATAAAATGGCCGGAAATGCTATTCAGGGTTGCGGCTTTTTTTCGATTCAAAATGGGGGATAACTGGGGGGCTATCATTTCAGATAATTTGACACCATTCCCTGCTAACTCCCATAATGTTTTGATCATGACTGAGGGACGATCACCTGAAAATAATTGATGTGGCGGTGCCGTGCCGCTGGAAACTGTACTTTTCATTACGGCGTGACGCAGGCGCTTGTTTTCAACTGGTCAGGGTTGAGGTGCAGGGTGCTGGTCCCTTTCGGCAGGCGCAAGATCACCGGTTATGTGATCGGCTGCCCAGCGCAGAGTGGGGAAGAGGTGCGGGAAATTCTGGAAGTGCTGGACCCGGAGCCTCTCTTTACGGAAAGTGAGTTGGAATTTTTCCGCTGGAGTGCCAGGTATTATTTTCATCCCATCGGAGAGGTTATCAAATCAGCACTGCCGGCCGGCATTAACCTGGCCAGCCAGCTACGCCAGGTGGAGTCGGCTGACGGCACAGTCAGCCGGGAAGAAGTACTCACGGGGGGCAGATCGGTGAAGAGGGAAACCTTTTACAAATCTGTGCCGGGCGGTAAATCCGCCGGTCAACCTGCGCGGCAGGGGACTGCGGCTGACGGAATTTCTGGGCAAGGTTGATGAAGCTTCTGCCAGCCAGCTGCGCCGCGAGTTCGGCGCTACTCCAGCCCATTTCCGTCGTCTGCAGGAGCTGGGGCTGGTTGCCGCCACGCAACGTGAGGTATACCGCGACCCCTTTCGGGAGGAGGTCTTCTGCCACGACCAGCCGCTTTCGCTCAACACCGAGCAGGCGGCGGCCCTGGACCAGCTGATTGCTGCCGGCAATACAAGGACCTTTGTCCCCTTTCTCCTCCACGGCGTCACCGGCAGCGGCAAAACAGAGGTCTACCTGCAAGCCATTGCTCAGGAGCTTGACCGGGGCAGGACGGCCCTTGTTTTGGTGCCGGAAATTGCCCTGACGCCGCAGCTGGTAAAAAGATTCAAGAGCCGTTTCAGATGCGGCATCGCGGTCTTGCATAGCCGTCTCACCGATGGCGAACGATATGATGAATGGCGGCGCATTCGGCGCCGGGAGGTCTCCATTGTCATCGGTGCCCGCTCCGCCCTCTTTGCACCCCTTTCCAATCTGGGTATCATCGTTGTCGATGAAGAACACGAATCTTCCTACAAGCAGTCGGAAGGCTTTCGTTACAATGCCAGGGATCTGGCCCTGGTCCGGGGTAAGATGGAGCGGGCAGTGGTGGTGCTTGGTTCTGCG
>CAWAFF010000017.1:0-4598 GCA_963780945.1 uncultured delta proteobacterium
TGCAGTAAATTAAAATTCAAGCAGTGGACTTTAACAGGAAAAAACAGCGGTTACAAGCTGACTTTTCAGGGTCCCACCGCAGCCATTTGGTTGACTGCACCAACAATTATTATTGATTATTTAAGATAAGAAGGAATATATTGCAAAAATTAATGGAGCCGCGCCCGTGTGGATTGACTCCTGTCCGATACAGACACTGAAACGTTCACAATTACAGGAAATTGCAATGGATAATGTAATCAACCAATTTAAGACTAGGGCCAATACGTATTCCGGCTCTGCCAACTGGATAACCGATGCAAATTTGCTCCAGGCTCATCTGGATTCATCCGGCAAAACACCACCGGGAAGCGTCCTGGAAATGTGCTGCGGCACGGGAGTTGTGGGAAGAAATTTTCGCGCCGCCGGCTGGCATGTCTGCGGTATCGACCTGACGCAGCAGATGGCCGAAGAGGCGAACCAGTATTTCCCCTGCATCTGCACCCCCGCCGAAAAAATACCCTTTCTTGACAAATCCTTTGATCTGGTTGTGCTCCGTCAGGCCTACTTCCTTCTGGAGGATGGCCAGAAAGCACTATCCGAAGCCCACCGGGTGCTGAAGGATGATGGGATCTTCATCCTGAGCCAGACCGTCCCCTTTTCCCAGAGGATACCCCTTGGCTGGAAAAGATTCATCGCTTCAAACAAGCCCAGCTCAAGGGATTCTACACCAGGGAAAGCCTCGCCGCAGAGCTGGAAAAAGCCAATTTCAGTATCGAGAATACCCGGCAACTAACCGTGTGGGAGAACATCACCCAGTGGATGAATGCTGCACCGGAGCAGTCCGAGGAAAAGAAGGCCGAGGTATGCAGCATGATTGCCAATGCCCCTGAGCCATACCGCAGCCTCCATCAGGTGGAGGTCGTCAACAATGAAGTGTTTGAAGACTGGCATTGGGTTATCTATGCCGCCCGGAAAAAAGCCTGCTGATGGAACTGCCGGTTAACTCACCTGAGACCATCGCCAGGGTTGCGGCACTTCCCCTCCCGCATCAAGCAGTTGCTGTGCATGACACCTCAGTTGCCCTGCTGGTCCCCCCTTCCGTCTTCGTTGTTCCGCGTGGCTGGGAATGGGCCCACACCGCCCCGTTCGAAGGACCGTCCATCCTAGCAACGCTTATCAGGGGGCTCGGCTACCACTTCCGCCTATTCGACCAAAGGGAAGAATTCGATCCTGAGCATGTCCGTGGACTAACCGGCGATTTTGATATCATCGGAATTTCTGTTTATGGTGACAGTTTCAATTATGTGCGCGACGTTGTCAGGATACTGAAAGAGGAAAGGCCGGACCGACCGGTGATCCTTGGCGGACCTCTGGCGACGGCAATCCCGCAACTACTCCTTGAAACAACCCAGGCGGACTTTGTTGTCGCCGGTGAAGGAGAGCTGACCACCATTGAACTTCTTGACTTCCTGACCTGCAACCGATTCGCCCTCCCCGTCCACCAGATCTTCGGTCTGACTTGGCGCGACGAATCGGGACACATCAAAACCAATTACCCCCGCCCACAGCTTGATGATCTAGATGTCATACCATTCCAGGACTTCTCAGTCTGGGAGCGTTTCAAAGGTAAAGCCATTCCCGAGCTTTATCTCTCCTATTCCCGTGGCTGTCCCTGCAACTGCACTTTCTGTTTCCGCGCTTTTCCCGAACTCAGATACAAGTCAGTGGAACGGGTAAAAAAGGAAATCGACTACTACAGCAGTTCCGGCTTTAAAATGGCCTGGTGGAACGACCTGAACTTCGTTACCGACCGCGCCCATGTCCATCGACTGATGAATACCATCTTCCAGAACCACTCCTTCCGTTGGACCGCTTTCAATCGTGTCACCGGGATGGATGAGGAGACGCTGCTGCTGATGAAGGAAAAGGGGCTCGATCTGGTCCTTTACGGCATGGAGTCGGTGTCAAAGTCGGTGCTGAAGGATTACCACAAAGGAACCTCCAAAAACGCCATGATCGACACCATTCACCTGCATCGCAAATGTGGGGTCAAGATTGGCGGGCTGTTCATCATCGGCGCCCCAGCCGATGATCAGCAGAGCATGACGGAGTTGGTGCAATTCTGCGACGAATTCCAGGAAGTGACCCGGGTCAAATACCTCTCTGCCTTGCCGGGGACGGAGTTTTACCGGCAGTGCTTGCGGGACGGCCTGATTAAGGATGAGGTGAGGCACCTGGAATGGCTTTCCGAAGAGCAGTCGGTGGAAGAGGATGTGGAGCATCCCGGATTCGTGCTTTTCACCACGCATCTCACCAAGGCCGAACTTCGCCAGATGTACCGGGACATCAACTATCGAATTGAAGTGCGGCCCTACGACTACAGTAACGAAGAGAATCTGTTTCTGGATGAGGCTGAAAAATTTCAGAAGAGAAAACCTGAACAGAATTGATCACCCTACTCATTTAGCGTTGTTTATGATCTTTAAAGAACGGATGAAAACATGAACCGAACAGCTGATGAAGAAAGACTTGCCCAACTGACCGCCAAACCAAGGCCGGCCAATTCCCGACCCGCCTTCACCTTGATCCTCCCCACCTCACCCCAGGTGCCGACCCCGAACCGGGAATTCCTTCTGGAGACACCCACCGAAGGAGTCAGCGCCATCGCCACCGTGGCCAAGCTGGCCGGCTGGCAGGTAAAGATCCGCGATCTGCGCATGGGTGAGGATCTGGAGGATGCCTGCCGGGATGCTGCCGAACGGGGGGCATCGTCGCCATGCCCACCTTCGTCGATTCTTACCCGGTTAACCTGCGGGTTCTCAACCGGGTACGGGAGCTTAACCCGCAGATAACCACCCTTATCGGCGGCGCTCTGGTTTCCTCTCTGCCGGAGCCCCTGATAAAAAGGCTAAGGCCCGACTACACCATTCTTGGCGAGGGAGAAGCCACCCTGCTGGAGCTGCTGGATCATATTGAGGGTGGTGGACTGCCCCCTGATGCAGGACATATACTCGGCCTCGGGTTATTGAAAGAAGACGGCGTTCACCTGACCGGCAAACGTCTCCAGCTCATGGATCTGGACGTACTACCCATCCCCGACCTGTTCCTCTTCCCGAGCGTGCAGAAGGATCCGCTCATCCCAGAGCTGGGCCTTACCACCTCCCGTGGCTGCTACGGCCGCTGCACCTTCTGTTTCCTCAACATGGACAAGCTTTCCTACAAAAGCCCGGCCCGGTTTGAACAGGAGGTCAAGGACCTGGTGGAGAAGCATCAGATAGGCTATTTCTACATCAATGACCTGACCTTTACCTCCAATCTGGACCGTACCTACCAGATCTGTGATGTGCTGGCCAAATATAATATCACCTGGACCTGTTCCACCCGTGTGGAAAAGATAAAGCCGGAACTGCTGCGCTACATGCACAAAAGCGGCTGCCGCGACATCTGGTATGGCGTGGAATCGGTGGACCAGACGGTGCTCGACCTGGCCGACAAACAGACCAAGGTGGAAGAGATTGAGTATGCAGTTAGCGAGACGGTCAAGGCGGGTATCAAGGTGGCGGCCAACCTGATTGTCGGCCTGCCTGGCGATTCGGAGGAGTCACTGAGGAAGATGATGGATTTCTGCCGCAAGAGCGAGGTTATTCCCATCTCCATCAAGTACCTCACCCCCTTTCCCGGCACCAGGATTTATGACATGGCAGTGGAGCGCGGCTACATAACCGATCATCTTCAATATCTGGAAACACTGGCCGATCGCAAGGTTAATGACCCTGACGATGCCATCATCAACCTGACCGATCTGCCCGAACCGAAGCTGAGAGCCGCCTTCGAAGAACTGATGGCAATCCGCCAGGAACGGCTCAAGGAATTCGCGTAAACATCAAAATATGTAGTCAGAAAGGTTTCAATCATGGAAAAAGCGGAAGTTCATTTTAAAAATCGGGCTCAAAAATATAACCACTCTTCCAACTGGGTGGAAGATCAGCAGTTGATCAGGCAGATATTCCAGCTGTCCGAGGCAGGCAAAGACTCGCTGGTGCTGGATCTTGCCACCGGCACCGGCCTTATCGCCCGGGAGTTCCATGGCAAGGTGAAGAAGATCACCGGACTCGATATCAGCCCGGATATGGCCAGCCACGCCGAAGGATGCATGGATGAGATCGTTTTTGCCCCCGTGGAAAAGATGCCGTTCATGGATAACAGTTTCGATGCCATCGTCTGCCGTCAGGGGTTGCAGTTTGCTGAACTTGACAAGGCAATCCCCGAGATCCATCGGGTTCTCAAACCAGGTGGAACCGTGGTCTTATGCCACCTCACCGCCTATAACGAAACCGACCGTGAACTGACCTTTGCCATCCAAAAACTGCGCAATCCCGCCCGCAGAAACTACCTGATGCCCAATGACATCTCCACTGCCTTGAAGAAACAAGGTTTTCGCCAGGTTCAGGATGTGGAGTACATCACCGAAGAATCGGTCAACAAGTGGATCGACAACGGCGCCATCCCCCAGGAGAATATGGACGGTATCAGAACCCTCTACAGCGCAGCTGATTCTGAATTCAAGCGGATCCACAATGTGCGCTTAGCAATACGTATGTGTACGCTGCAAAAAA
>CAWAFF010000018.1:0-42378 GCA_963780945.1 uncultured delta proteobacterium
GAGCCGAACCCTGCCGAAGAACTGTTCAACCGCTTTGTCGAGCCCTACCGCCCCTATCTCTCCGATACCAGAACATTCCAGCGGCCTAATGCCGATCGAGCCACCAATGGCCTTCTCCCCCCACCCTTCAGCTATGAAATCTTCCGGCGCTGCATGGAATATGCTGCCGAAGCCAACTGGGGCAGACAGTCAGCTTCCTGATTGGCTACGGGAGGTGAAGGGATTGGCGCCAGCAAAGGAAAACGCACATGGGAACCTCCTCCGCGGCTGAGTAACCTTTTGCAAGGTCTGGCGGCAAAAGAGTATTGTCAATTCGGCTCATTGGCTAAAAATAACACATCCCCAGTCCCTTTTCCTTCCTGCGCTTGCCGCCAATTGTAAAGAATTTATACATCTATCAAACCATAACTATGCGATGTTTCATTTGATCCAAGGTTTTTCCCGTGATAGAAATGACGCGAAGCTAATTAGCTGTAGCTGCTGGCATTAAGCTTAAAAACAGGTGCTTACCGCGCTCGTCGTGAAGCTTTAATATGGGATCTGAGATTTGCAGATGTTGTGCATATCAGGTCAATACGGAGTTGAATTAGGAAGAATGACAAGACCAAAGGTCCCCCCTCTGGGCAAAGGATATAGTATTAGATGCTTTGATCAGCCCACAAAACGATCAAAACTTGAAAAAATATATAATAATAGATGCTTTTGAGGCATCTATTATCAGATGCAAGGATCTAATATTAGATGCTTGCATATAATATTAGATTCCGGCTTCTAAGCGTTTAATAAAATGTTGGCAGAAGGATGAATGAAAGAATCTGGTGCAGTAATAATGGCATTCAAAGGATTTCTGTTCCTGGTCTTTGGACTTGCTTTGCCTCAAGCATGCGGAGTGGCTACCATCCGTTGGGCATGGCGGCAGCAAAGGAGAATAACGATAATACCGGCGTTACTTGTTGCCCCAGCTGTCTATTTTGCCACGGCCCATATTTTCTGGGGAATGCAGGTAAAAGCAATTAAGGGGCAAGGAGATCGTGCTTGTGGTGCTCTCGGTGCTGCGGCTTCACTTTCCACTATCGGCGGTACGGTGAGTCACTTTCTGCTGTCATGCGTAGTGTTGTTGGTTATCTGGTACTGCGCTCGACGGCGAGAACGACCAAAAGCAGACTGAACAACTGCGAACAAGAGCGGGGAACTGGCTCTCCAGCCAGACAACAGAGACATCGCAAGTATGAACTGACTGCCAACCAGCGCCACGACCGGCCGGGGGCCGGTCAGGCTTATGACGTTATACCAGAGAGTAATTATGACTATAGAAAATAAAAAACAATGGGAAGCATTTTGAAGGCGTGGAAACCGGACGCGCGTTGGGAAGATGATATTATTACGAGGATGGTTTTACCGACAGTTCCGGCATTGTTATTATCAAACCTGAAATTTTACGTGCCGTCCATTGGTATACTTTGGCTGCTAAGCAAGGTAACAATTCTGGCCAGTTAGCTTTCAACTCGTGTTTCTGAGTACTGGCGATGGCGTTAAACGTGATATGAAGACAGCCATTTACTGGGTTAAACAAGCCTTGAATCAGGGAGCTGAAGGTGCTGCACAGAATCTCGGTACCTTTTACCAGAGACCTTAAAAAACCAAAATTGGCATTCACTTGGTATAAACGAGCAGTTGAAATGGGTGATATTGATTCTCTATTGCAGGTTGGACTCTGTTATCTCTTTGGTATTGGGACAAAAAAGGATTTCGAAGCGGCATATAAATGTTTTCAACAAATAATAAATAATGAGACTTCAAGTATATGTGAAAGAACTGAAGAAGATGCCCAATATTGGTTGGGGAATTTTCCATCTCCTAGGTATTGGAGGTGCAAAGATATCAGTGAGTAAAGCTCGGAGTTTACTGGAGTTAGCCAATAAGATTGTGATCATGAACAAGCAAATGAACTGTTAAACATAATCGGCAAAACTTAAATACATGGTATAAACACGCAATTGGACCATGTCCGGGCGATAAGACTGCCCGGCAGGTCAAGTGCAGCCCCGTTGGACCAAACCGGGGAAAACCAAAAGTTGGCGCGGAAGGAAGGAGGCAATAATCTTGAGGTTTATTAAATGGATATTGTTTGCTAGCGCTGTTTTCGGAGTTTTGTCATTTTATTCATATTATAGCTCAAAGCAAGCTGCTAATGAATTAGTGGGAAAATCAATAGACTATTTTGAGTTAACTGAAACAAGAATTGCAATAGAGCCATTTGAAAAAAAATTAGTGTGGTCTTTTAAGTTTTCTCGTCCTAAGTCTACTGATGAGGGATTTACCATATATACAGCTTTATGGGGAAGTGTGGCATTAACTAATCCTAGTGACTTAGAAAATAGGTTGAGAAGGCTTGAAAAATTAGGAGTGAGTCCGTATTGACTGGGATGAAGGAAAGAATGGAGGGTCGGCTCTCCATTTCCATTTTAGTGTCAAACTACGGAAGAGGATTTTAACCAGGAAGCAGGACCGGCCCAAGGAAAACCGGGTCGGTGAGCCCCCAAGCCGTTAAGCCCAAAAAAAGCTATATACACGTGATAAGGAAAAGGTCTTTTAAATGAAATCATCTTTCATAGACGTAACATGTCCATCGTGTGGATTAAGTAAAACCATCCCCCTTGAGAAACTCCCGCCGAAACGATTAAATGTCACTTACCAAATTGTAAGGGACTATTTCCTTCGAAAAGCATTTGGACATTATGGATAAGCATCCTGATGATTCTGCAGAAGTACTGAAAGACCATGAAGAAACAATAGCAACAAAAAAGATAATTCCTTTAAATTTTAGGAGAGAAGATCGCGGAGCAAATGCTAAACCAGCTGAGCTTAGACATACAAGAAAGAAGTCGAAGACTGTTATGATCGTAATCTCCTCACTGGTTATGATCGTAATCTCCTCACTGGTCATAATCTGTATTGCTTATCTAATGATGAGCTATGCCTTCGGGCAGATAATCAATCCGGCAAACAGGTTCAATTATCCAACACCGCCCTAAAAAAAGAATTGGACCTTGGCCAGCCCAATTTAGTCGAAGTAAAATATTTACTTTCTGCGCGCGACTTTATGGCACTTGAAAAGTTGTATGAGAATCGTTTAGATCAGTATGAAAAAGATGTACAGTCTGAGGGGCTTCTTACAGAGGCCTATGATATTTTTACACCTGAAAATGACATTAAAATTGAGGATCTAGACTTATGGGTTGCAAGAACAGGGTCCTATATTGCTTATGCCGCTAAAGGCCAGTATAAGGCAATTGGGGTAGCATTGTGCGAGGCGGTAAATATATAAGTGGTACTCCCACCTCTAAACTTGATGAAATGCAGCGCTTGCACAATGAGGCTGCCAAAGATCTACAGATTGCCATTGCTGGAAAGGCATCTTTAATGTCAGCATATTCCTGTTTAATTATGATAGCAAAGGCATCGAATATGCCGTTTTCAACAAAAGAAGTATTAGACAAGGCAGAAGAGCGTGACAAACGAACTTTTTATGTAAGGCATGCATATATGCTCTCGTTGCAGCCGAGATGGGGTGGCTCTTACCAAGAGATGTCAGCATTTGCGAAACAGGCCAGAAAATACAGCGACTTGAATCCCCGATTATGGACATTGCAAGGAGAGGCTGATGCCGACCGTGCTTATCAATACTATGTGGATGGAAATTATACAGCTGCAACAAAATTATATACTCAAGCACTAAAATTTGGTGACCGAGTAAACTGGTTTCAATATCGCGCTGCATGTTATTACAAACAAGGTATGAAGGATGAAGCTATTGCAGACTACAAAAGAATTCTATATTACATTCCGACGGACATGACGGCTCAACAGGTTGTCTCCTCAGAAAAGCAAGCAGAAGCCAACTTCGAACTGAATGAGATTACCTCGGTGAACCCAAATATAAACGGGTTAAATATAAAATACTATGCCGTTTTACCTGTCGAGCATCAAGTGGAATGGCTCAGTACCAGGAGTGAAGGTAGAGTAGTTGTAATGAATAATACCGCCAAGATTGAACGGATGTTGAGGCAGCTTGGTTATGAATATATAGATAGATCAAACATGATTGCCAAGATAGAGGATCAGAGACTATCACTCTCAGATATGACAAATGAAAAAGCTCAACAGATAGGGAAAGTGATCAAAGCAGACGCCGTTATAATCACAACGATCACGGACATGGGTAAAGATCACTCTAAAAATTTGTTTTATGAAAATATCAGTATTAGAGCAATTTCCGTTACAACCGGGCAAGTTGTTTGGAGTTCTCAGCTGAAAGGGAGCGTTG
Source organism: uncultured delta proteobacterium (assembly GCA_963780945.1). Classification (GTDB taxonomy): domain Bacteria; phylum Desulfobacterota; class Desulfuromonadia; order Geobacterales; family Geobacteraceae; genus Geotalea. Next base: position 4,328 of record CAWAFF010000018.1, read on the forward strand.
CCGCTGGCCAGGATGCATGCAACTATAGTCTTATTTTGGATTCCATAGAAAGTAAGCTCTATGAGCGTTTGCAGGTAAAACTACAGTCAGGAGATCGTCAAGTTAAATAAGGGGAATTAAAAGGGGACAAATATTTTTTCTTTCCGTTCGTGTAAACAATCCCATCGACTGTGCCACGCGCCGCCAATAAAGCAACTGCCGGGGAACATGTTAAAATAAAGATACAATATTCGTGCAGAAAAAGGATTCCCATGATCACCATCGACGGCAGCCACGGCGAAGGGGGAGGCCAGATACTGCGCACGGCCATTTCCCTCGCCTCGATCCGCAGAAAGCCGTTGCGGATAATCCATATCAGGGCTAACAGGAAGAAGCCGGGGCTCATGCCCCAGCACCTGGCGGCGGTCAGGGCGGCAAAAACCATTGTCGACGCCGAGGTGGAAGGAGATCACACCGGTTCCACGGAGATTACCTTCATCCCCCGCACCATCAGCGGCGGCAGTTATCGATTCGATATCGGCACTGCCGGTTCCATTTCACTGGTGCTGCAAACGATCATTCCTATCCTTCTCTTTGCCCAGAGCAACTCTTCAATCACCGTCACCGGCGGCACCAATCTTTCCTTCAGCCCTTCCGCCGACTACCTGACCGACATCTTTTGCCCAACCTTGAAGAGGCTTGGCTGCAAAATCACGCTGCACAAGGATCACTATGGCTTTTATCCAAAGGGGGGTGGCAAAATAAGGGCGGAGGTAATCAGGACGCAAGCATTACTGCCGTTGATGGCCATGGAAGCGGGAGCCCTCCAATCCATAACTGGTCACTCAGCGGTGGCCAATCTCCCGGACAGCATAGCGGAGCGGCAGAAAAGAAGAGCGGTGGAACTGCTGAAGAGCGTTCCCTGCCCGGTGCAGGTGGAGAGAATCAGAGTTGAGGGTTATGGCCCTGGTGCTTTTGTTTTTCTTCGTTTGCAAACCGAGAATGCCCTGGCCGGATTTCAGGCATTGGGTGCACCGGGAAAGCCGGCCGAGGTGGTGGCTGCCGAAGCGGCAGAGCAATTGCTGGATCATGTCAGAACCGGGGCGGCCCTCGATCCACATCTGGCGGATCAGCTTGCCCTTTATCTGGCACTGTGCGGCAAACGGTCCATCTTCACCACCTCGGCCGTGACCCGGCACCTGCTGACGAATCTGTGGGTGCTGGAGCAATTTGAGCTGTGCAGGTACACGATTGAGGGATCGGTGGGAAGTCCCGGAAAGGTGCAGATAAATTGACGGAGCAACCAATGGGAAAAGGACTGCGCATAATCCTAGCTTGCCAAGCCGTCTATTACCTTGCCACCGGCTTTTGGCCCATACTGGAGATAGGGAGTTTCCAGCTTGTCACCGGCCCGAAGACCGACCTGTGGCTGGTGCGGATGGTAGGGCTTTTGGCAATGGCCATCGGTGTCACTCTCGGTTATGCAGTGATTCGAGCCCGCCGCAGCCCTGAGATCATCGTCCTCGCCCTGTCAAGCATCTTTGCCTTCACCGCCATTGATGTTTTCTATTCCGTGACCGGGGTTATTTCCAAGATTTATTTGGCTGATGCGGCAGTAGAGCTCGCTTTGGCAGCAGGGATTGTTGTTACCCTTCGTCTTCACTTCCGGCAATGAGTCCTGGATTCGGTTCGCCGCTGAAAGTGCGGTAGAGGAAAACCAGCGAAGGGACGAGGATCAGGGCACCGATAGGCAGCACGGTAAGAAAAGCTACCAGGGCCGGGCGTGGTGCCGCCGCCGCAGCAATGGTCAGTTGGCCGATGATGAGATCGGGGTAGAGGGCAGCGGAGAATCCGGAGATGGTGAAGGTGACGGTGGCGGCAGCCATGAACTGCGCCCAGAAGAAGCGTTGCCGCCAGAGAAGGAATTGGGTGGTAATACCCGAGACAACTGCCATAAAAACAATGATCAACGGCCAGGAGCGGAACAACCGCTCGGCGAACAGTGTGGCATCGGCCATGGCCACCGGGACCGCTGCTGTTGTCAGCAGGCCGAGAGCCAGGGCCGCCACCATGCCACGCCGCTTGAAATCCTGCTGCAGTTCCCCTTTGGTGCGCACTGCCATGTAAATTGGGGCAAGATAGGCACAGACTGCCATGCCCACCAATCCACCAACCACCGTAAATGGTGAGACCCATCCCCACAGACTCAGCTGCACAGAACCGTTGACGAGAACCATTTCTGCCGGAGGCAACGGCAGTCACCGCCATCCCCATTGCAAAGGGGGTAAGGATGCTGGCAATCTCGAAGGTTCTGGCAATAAGCGGCACATCCTCGCCGATCTCCTTGCCGAAATGGCGAAAGGCGAAGGCGGCGCCACGGAAGTTGATACCGATGAGGGCAATGACGAAGGGGGCAAGGAGGGCGGTAAAGAGCACGGCAAAGCCTTTGGGGAAGGCGGAGAACAGGGTCACTACCATAAAGATGAGCCAGACATGGTTGGTTTCCCAAACGGGGCCGATGGCAAGAAAAAGGCTGTCTCGCTGTTGCCTGGCGCGGGGACCGGAAGCCAGGGCGGTCCAGATGCCGCCGCCGAAATCGGCGCCGCCGAATAAGGCATACATTAGCAACCCCAGATGGAGCACCAGGGCAGCGGTATTTTCAAGGCTCAACATGCCAGCTCTCCTTTGTGGTGGTGGTCTGACCGGCAATGGACGGACGAAGCAGGAGCTTGAGCAGGCCGATGCTGAGCAGGATGTAGACAGTGACAAAGGCTGCCAGCACCAGGACAATGTCCGGGTGGGAGGTGACACCCTGTGCCACTGTCATATGCCCCTGAACAATCCAGGGCTGGCGGCCGAACTCGGTTACCAGCCAGCCGGATTCCAGGGCGATAAGGCCGAAAGGCGAGGCAAGCAGCACCCCCCGCAGCAGCCATTTCCCTGCCGGTGTCTGGCGCTGCCGCCAGCGCAGCCACCAGAACCAGGCCGAAACGGTGGCCATGATGAAAAATGAGCCCACCATCAGGTCGAAGAATGGGTGTACCAACCGGGGATCAGGCGTGGTCCCTGGGGGAAATGCCTCAAGCCCCTCCACCACCCCGTTGGGGTCCCGGTGGGCAAGGACGCTGAGCATTTTAGGAATCTCCAGGCCGTAATGAACTTTTCCAGCAGCCGGATCAGGCCAGCCGCCGATGACCAGCGGTGCCCCAGCCGCAGTTTTGAAGTGGGCCTCCATGGCCGCCAGTTTTGGTTTCTGGTGCTTGGCAACAAAGGAGGCAGCCCAGTCGCCGGAAGCGAGCATCAGGGGGAGACAGACTCCGGCAACTGCCAGAGCCAGGGTAAGGGCTTTCTTGTGATAGGGGGTGTTGTTGCCGCGAAGCATGGAGAAGGCATATATTCCTGCCACGGCGAAGCCCGTGGCCACGTAGGCGGCGAAAGTGCCGTGTACTGCCTCATGGGCCCAGGCTGGATTGGCAAGTGCCTGCAACGGCTGCAGATCGACAGGCACCCCATCGGCAATCCTGAATCCGCTCGGGCTGTTCATCCAGCCATTGGCGCTGATGACGAAAACGGCAGAAGCGGCGGAGGCGATGGTGATGGGAATGGTGCAAAGAAAGAGCGCCCGCCGGGACAGACGCTTCTCGCCATAGATATAGAGGGCAAGAAAGATTGCCTCGGTAAAGAAGGCAAAGCCCTCAATGGTAAAGGGGAGGCCGATCAGTGCCCCACTGAAGGCCATGAACTGGGGCCAGAGAAAGCCCAGTTCGAAGGACAGGATGGTGCCGGACACCGCCCCGATGGCGAACAGAAGACCGGCGGGGCGGACCCAGCGACGGGCCATCTGGTGGTACAGCTCATTGCCGCTCTTGAAGGAAAGCCATTCGGCCACCGTCAGCATCAACGGCAGACCGATGCCGATGGTGGCGTATATGATGTGGAAAGCCAGTGAAACGCCCATCAGGGTGCGGGCAGCAAGCAGGTTATCCATTGAGGACTCCGGTAAAGAACGCTGAACAGCTATGGCGAAAGGGTGATTGTACCAGAATTTCGGCAGTTTTCAGCCCCCAGCCTTTTTAAGACGATTTATTTTTGATTCACCGGCCTCTTTGGCGAAAAGTCCAGCTCATCGGCCAGCAAAACATAGCTGCTCCTGATCCTCTCCGCCACCCCGGACACGTCCGGGAAAAGCGACCCGGCATGAACCCCGCAGCGGTAGAGGTCATGCCTGACAAATGGAAAGCGATTGCCGGGGACCTGAATCTTGATCAGCTTTCCGTTCTGGGACTCGTGCTCCTCCAATGGAATAAAGGCGCCAATGTTCCGGTTGTACTTGTGAACAGTAAAGGCACCCTCCTGGGACCGGACCCGTCCCGACACGTGTCGCGGCAGATATATTTCGGTTCTGTCTCCGGCAAATGGCGAAGTCGTCTGATCCGGATGTTTCACCACATCCTTTTTGTCAGGGACCATGAGCCAGACGACCCCGTGTTCACCAGGCACAGAGGGCGATTTGACCGTAAACCAGAGGGCGCCGAGGGCGTTGGTCGACCAGTCCAGCATACGGGTCGGCAGGCCGTGGTGTTGGGCAACGGCAAGCCACTCCCATTCGCTGGCAGGCTCTGGATTCACAAAGGGGAACGCCTCTCGACAGAAGGTCTCGAACATGGCCCGCTCATTTTCCAGCACCGGAACCGGATGATTAACGGTTGCAATTCGCGGCACCAGTGGCCAATCATGGGCCTGCCCCCTGAAAATGGCCAGTTGGTTGGACAGCAGCGTTTCCTCAAGCAGCTGGATATAGTCCCGGAGAGATTCGATCTGCCACACGGGATACTGCAGTTGCTCGATTTTTACCAGCGTCATAGGCAGCACCGCTTATTTCCGTTATAATTATTTAAAAACCAGCAGCCAGGGGGACATATGAATACCCTCGAAGCCATAAAAACCCGCCGCAGTATCCGGAAGTTCTCCCATAAGCCGGTTGAGCAGGGAATGATACATGCTGTTCTGGAAGCGGCGAGGATGGCGCCCTCCTGGGCAAACCTGCAGTGCTGGCGGTTCGTTGTAGTGACCGATGCCGGGACAAGGAAGAAGCTGAGCGAATTATCATTCGTCGCGGCATTTTTTGACGCAAAGGGCTACCAAACCAACCCAGCCCAAAATGCCGTTGCCGAGGCCCCGGTGGTAATCGTTCTTTGCGCTGATCCGGCTCAATCAGGGGAAATGGGAGGACAGCAGTACTACATGACCGACGCAGGCATCGCCGCCCAAAACATCATGCTGGCCGCCCATTCACTGGGCCTTGGCAGTACTTTCGTCGGCCTTTTTTACGCCCGGAAACTTCACGAGCTGCTCTATATCCCCGATAACATCCGCATCGTCGGTCTCATGCCCATCGGCTATCCCCTTGACGAAATCAAGGAACATCCTAAACGAAAACCACTGGATGAGCTGGTCTTTTACGGTAAATGGAGAAGCTGACGGCCTCCCCTGACTGACTAAAGGCCGGAAAGCCACTGGCCCAGGAAAATAATACCCCTGGTGAATCTGCTCGTTTCCAATCGCGACAGGCTTTCAAAGATGAACTCTTCGACACGTGGTTGCTCCGGATCGACGATGCGGGCCACCGGTTCCAAGGCCACCTGCCAGCTGCTCTCCTGCAGGGAAGGGTCCGGTTGATACAGGCACAGGCGACTCTCCGGGTCCTCAACCAACGAATCCAGATAAACAACCAACCCCTCGATCTGCGCCAGTTTTTTTTCCGCCGCTTCGCCACGTATCTCCGTATGCTCAGCCAGTAGCGAGACGCGCACCCGTTGGATTGAATCTGCCAGTTCTGCATCTTCAGCTTCCCCCTCCCAACTCACATTCAGCTCTGTGTCAAGGCCCAGGCTCCGGTTGGTGGCATTGGCCGAACCGACCGTCAAAAACAGGTCATCAATCAGCAGCAGTTTGGAATGGATGAAAGTCATGCTCCGCTGGCCATTACTGGTGCAGACGGTGGAATAAACACCCAGGCTATGACCGGTCTCGGCAGCAATCTGGGCAAGAGAAGTCAGCATCTTCATCTGGGGCAGGCCGAGAAACAATTCCTCAGAAAAGGGCAGCCTGTCCGGCAGAATCATGACTATCTGTAACTTGGGCCGCTTTGGCTCCTTCATTCTCGACACCAGCGCATCATAAATAGCGAGGGAGCTGAAATATTGGTTTTCCAGGTAAATGAGTTTGTCGGCAGCCATAATCCCATCAATGAACAAGCGGCGGATTTCATGTACTTGATCGCGGACGGCATGTAAATCTGGGGCCTGGGTTCGGCTGATTGCAACCCGGTCTGCTGCCAGTGAAAGAGCCGCGCCGTCCACAGGGGGCACGTGTCCGCCGGCAGGGGGAATGACGATGGCTTCCCCGCCAGCGTAGCTCCAGCGCTCCTGAAAAAGGTTCACCAACTCTCTGACAACAGGTCCGGTATGGTAGGACTGGATATCGTGGTAAGCACCATAGGCGATGCCGTCGACGTTTTTGCGCTGCGGGTTTTCAAGCAGATGACGCCGGTCGTCCCAGCGATCGGAACAGATATCAATGCCACCAACAAAGGCAAGCTCATCATCAATGATGACAAATTTCTGGTGGTGGGTTGCGCCGACGGCATGTTTGCTGTCAAAGGTGAAATGGATCCGCTCGTTGGTGGACCAGTTGAAGATCTGGTCCTGGAACCATTCCCGCTCCAGTGAGAAAAAGACGCTGAAATCCCAGGCAAGGATGTAAATCTCCAGTTCCTGGTTCTTTTCGCAGAGGGATTCAAGAAAGGCAAGGAAACGCACATCATGTTCGGCATTGTCCGCTTCGTCGCCCCTGATCAGACGCACTTCCGAATCGAACTGCCAGCCTGCCATGAGGATACGGTTCCTGGCGTGAAGCGCTGCATGATAAAAGGCCCTGTAGTAGTCACAGGCATCGATCAAGAGGCCCGTTTCCTTTGCCTGGTAAATCCCCATGCAGTTTGTCCCCGGCTTGAGAATCCTCATATAAACTCCAACGCAGCCACCAGCGGCAGGTGATCCGAAGCCATCATGGTCAAAGGAGTTCGCGGAGCGGTGATGCGCCGTACCTTCAGATCAGAACTGACAAACAGATAATCAATGCGCATCAATGGGAACCGGACAGGAAATGTACCCCTGAGACGCCTGCCCTTTCCCATGCGGTGGGCGTCATGCAGCCCGCTGGTGATACGGCGATAGACAGGGGATCCCGGGAGAGCGTTGAAATCACCACAAAGTATTACCGGAGACAGGCAAGCCGGATGGCCAAGCCAGTCGGGACCACAAAGTTCCTCGGCTTGGCACATGCGCTCGCGCCTGTTCAAGCCGAAATGGGTGGCGATCACCTGTACCTTAATCCCCATCAGTTGCACCTCTGCCCACAGAGCCCCTCTCAATTCCAGATTTTTCGTGACCGGGTGGGTCGGCAATGCCCCCCCCTTGACCAGATGAATGGGACGGCGGCTGAGAATGGCATTGCCGTAGTCACCCTCCTCCACCTGAATTGAGGCGTGAAAGTGATAGGACATCTCCAGACTCTTGGCAATCAGGTGGGCCTGGTCGACCATGTCCGAGCGGGTCAAACCGGCATCCAGTTCCTGCAGGGCGACAATGTCCGGGTCGTAATGGGCGATCACCTCGGCAATCCTCAGCGGCGAAAGTCTGCCATCCATGCCGATACCGCTGTGGACATTATAGGTCATCACGGAAAAATGGATTGTCATGGCTGGGCTTTGCAGTCGCTTTATCAGTCTGAGTTCGACCGGCTGGTATTTTATCTGCAACCAAAATGAACTTAAGCTAATTTAAGTATAGGAGAAATGCCGGTAGTGTCAATGCGGAGGGCCTGCAGAAGATGGACGGGAGCGGAAGGGTGTTATTGTGAATACCAACGCCTGATGACGAAGGTCTTTTTACCTTGCCGGGGGATATCGCCAGGGGCATTTACAGCCACCCGCCCTTTCATGATGCCGGTCAGCGCCTGTCTGAGCGGACGCACCACAACCCCACCTGCAGTGCCGCCACAGTCCAGGCGACTCTCGATGGTCCGCTCCCGATCAAGGACAATGATCACATGTCCCTGCCAGACAATCAGGTCGAGGGGCTCCACCATCGCGATCATCTGGTCAATGGTATTGCCGGCAATGGCCACTGCTCTGCCATAACCAAGCAGCTCACTGGTGTTGCGGGGAGTGAAGCCGCCGGTCGCCTCGTAGAGAAGTCCGGAGCAATCGACACCCCTCAGCTGCCAGGCGGCTGCTGTTTCCCCATCAAGTGGGGCGCTTCCGGCAGGCGGAAAAAAGGACAGCAATTGGGGAACGCCGCTGCGGATATTGCCCCCCCAGACATAGCGACTGCCTTTGGCTGCGAGCATGCTGTCGATAATGGCCTGACGGGGAGGAAGCTGCCGGGGCCGCTCCACTGGCTTTTCTTCTGTGACGGAGACAAAACGGCTGTCGATGTAATAGCCCGTCTTGCTCGAATATGGATAATCGGCGGTGGTGACCTTGAAGGTACGCTGCTGTCCCTTGTGCAGCTCGGCCTCGATGGTAAAAACCGTCCCCGGCAGCGCCACAAATTCCATGGCCCGCAGCAGTCCACAGTTGTCAGCCTGCAGGGAACGACCGTCACGGCCACCGAAAACAGCAGCAAAATCGGGGCTGTTGATGACCGGTGTCGGCGCCAGTGCCACGGCAAAGCGGGGGGCAGTGTCGGCGGCGAAACAAGGGAAGGCGATTAAAAGGGAAAGGATGGCGAAATAATATTTCATGCTGTTACCTATGCTGATTGACAATTGAAGGACCTATTTGAGAAGCCATTGGTGCACTGCCGCCCCAGCCAGCCAGGCGGCAAAACCTGCGCTCAGCACCAAAGGCAGCGGCAGCTGTCGACGGAAGCAGATCAAAGCAACGGCAAAAAACAGTACGGTCGGAACTATGCCCCAGAGAACCCCCCTGGTGTAGTCGGTCAGAAGCCTTGAATTGCCGTGATTGTCGCTGTAAAGCCAGAGGAGAACCAGCAGGCTGGTCAGGGGCATGGTGGCTATCAGGCCGCCCAGGGTGGGAAACTTCCTGCCAATCTGGGTGCAGGCGATGATGATCAGGTTGGTGAGCAGAAGCTTGACGGCAAATTGCATGGCATCTCCGGATTAAAGGACGCTGCGCCGCTCGGTGCTGACGCAGACAGGCATGACCAGCTTCACGCGATAGCCTTTGGCCGCACCGAACATGGCCAGGGCAATGCCGGTGTGCCGGAAGTCGGCTCCAGTATCACCTTATCCGAGGTAAGCTCCCCCGATTGCTCAGCCTTGCTCAACATATAGGAGGCGGGACGATCCTTCACCGAGCCGCCGGGATTATTTCCTTCCAGCTTGGCGAAGATTCTCACCCCCCGCGGATGCGGATTGATGGCGGAAAGCTCCACCAGGGGGGTATTGCCCACAGCCTTATCGATGGTAGATGATCCGGACTCCATGTCTCTCCCCTTTTCCTGTTTAGTGTCCATTGCCAGTCCCGACTACCGCTTGAGACAGCGGCAGAAGCCGGAGGTGGTTTTCCTGTGACAGGAGCGGCAGCAGCTTCTTTATTCCCTGGGGCTCATTGCCGTTACCATGGATCAGAATGATGCTTCCGTCTGCCGGCAGTTCTCCCTTGGCCAGCCAGGCATTGCTGCCGACGGGTATCAAGAACAGCTGCCGCAGCCTTTTCATAAGATTACCATCGGCGACCAGACCTGGGAAACGAAAGAACACTGACGGCACCAGGCCGTTCTCCAGCAGCGCGATCTCCGTTGCCAGCACCTCGTGATCAAAATCCACCCCGGGGCTAAGCAGGAAATTCGACTCCAATCGACCCTTTGGATCATAGAGATGGTGGTAGGAATGATTGATCCAGGTTACGGCCAGGTTGCCGCTGGATATTTCCCCCTTGAGCCATGCCACTTCCTGGGGGTGGCTGGCAAGCCACTGACCCGTCATTGCCACTGCCAGCGGGACCGGTGCGGCAGTCTTTCGGGCCAGCGCGGACACTGCCGTAAACATCTCCCGTTCAAAGGGCCTTCTTGAAGGACACATGTCCACGGTCAGGAACAGGCCCTGCTGAGGAGCTTCGGCATTGGTCAAACCGGCATTCTGTAGCCTTGGTTTTGACGCAAAGCGCTCCAGCGCCGCCAGGAAAGGCGAACGAGAGATTAGCTCTGCCTCCTGAGCAGTAGCCGGCGTCATACTGGTGGCAGCGACAACAGAGGTTTCGAGGGTGGTTGGGTTAACCAGCAGCAGGGACGGCAGATCGTTCTGCGTGAACTGACGAATGGCCAGGCGCAAGCCCCCTGCTGAATCCTTGCAGGCATTGAAGACAGGTCGGTAGCCGGTAATCTTGACTGCGGCTGCGGATGGGGATGCAATAAACAGCGGAAGAAGCACAACAGCCAGAAAGGCTATGGGCAGAAAGGCTGTGATTGAGGATGGTTTCATTTCCGGCGGGATCCTGCGAGGGTTAAGCTCTCCATAACCGACACCTCATGGCAGTACCAACTTGAGGGCTTCTTCAATCTTCTCCACATTGACGCTGGTGTTGAAACAGGGGCCAAAGGGCCGATCGTTGAGGACGCCGATAACCGGCAGCGGGTAGCAATCCTTGATACCGGAGGTCAGATCCCGCTCGCAGGCAACAGCGACCACCAGCTTTGGTTTCTTCTCGATGATTACCTTGCGGGCCAGGGTCCCGCCGGTGGCAACCGAGATGTCGATATGATGTTTTTCGGCCAGTTCGGCCAGGCCTTTGATGTCGCAACGACCGCAACGGACGCACTTGTTGATGTCGCCGGTGACCTTGATTTCACAGTCAAAAAGCTGCAGACAGTGGGGAAGCAGGATAAGAATCCGGTCCGGCTTCACTTTAGGGTGCTGGGAGGTGACCAGACTGTTGTTCATGGCGACGAAAGACTGGCGAATGGTGTCCTTGGCGATGCCGACACTGGTGCCGATGAACTCGATGACCGGCAGGAGGAACTTGATTACGACACCCCGCATGAGGCGGGTAAAGAATATATCTTTGCCCAGCGCAGTGGTCATGATCAAAAGCAATGTCCCCAAGAGGGCAATACTCGACAAGGCGCCGAAAAAAACCCCTGCCAACCGGGGAAGATCCGGGTGAATATTAGCCAGCCCCTTGGTAGGCACCCACCAGAACAGGTAGATCAGGCCTACAATCAGGAAGCAGGTAAGGCCCATAAGAGCGACAAAAAGGCGCTTGCGGGGAGGGGTGTCCGGTAACTGGTTATTGGTCAAGCAGCGACATCCTTCTGACCCAATGCTGCGCCGGGTGCGATCTTGTAACCGGCAAGGAAGTCGCCGGCGGAAAGCCTTTTTTTACCTTCCAGCTGTAATTCTTCAATAATGATGCTGCCGCCCGAGCACGCAACTTCCAGCCCCTGGCGGTCGGCACCGATCACTGTGCCTGGCTGTCCTTCGCCATTTGCCGTCCTGACCCGATAGACCTTCAGCATCTTTCCTTCAAGATAACTGTAAGCACCCGGCCAGGGGGTCATGCCCCGCACCAGATTCTTTATGATCTGCGGGTCCTTGTTCCAATCGATGAGTCCATCTTCCTTCTTCAGCATTGAGGCATAGCAGGTCAGGGCATCGTCCTGTTTCTCCCGGACCAGTTCCCCCGCCTTGAGCAGATCAAGGGTCTCGGCCAGGGCATCGGCGCCGATAATCGACAGCCGGTCATGGAGGGATTGGGTGTTCTCTTCCGGATCGATTGGAGTGGTCTTCTTGAGCAGCATGTCGCCCGTGTCCAGCCCCACATCCATCATCATGGTGGTGACGCCGGTTTCCGTGTCACCGTTGATGATGCACCAGTTGAGAGGTGCAGCACCGCGCCAGCGCGGCAAAAGTGAGGCATGGACATTAATGCAGCCGAAGCGGGGAATCTCCAGCAGGCTCTTGGGAAGAATCTGACCAAAGGCAACGACCACAATCAGATCAGGAGCCAATCGGCGGATTTCTTCCACCGCCTCTGGCAGCCGCACTTTCACCGGCTGCATGACCGGAATTCCATGCTGCTCCGCCAGCACCTTCACCGGAGGAGGAAGGGTCTGTTGACCGCGTCCCCTGGGCCGATCAGGCTGGGTTATGACAGCAACCACCTCTTCCCCACGGTCGATCAGTTTCTGCAAAGTGGGGCAGGCAAATTCAGGTGTTCCCATGAAGATGATGCGCAGACCCTGCATTTACTGGGCCTCCTGCATGTCTTCCAGGGTGCGGCGGTATTTGCGCCGGAATATCTCCCGCTTCAGGGGAGAGATATGATCGATGAAGAGAATTCCGTCCAGGTGGTCGATCTCGTGCTGAAAGGCGATGGCCAGAAGACCGTCGGCCTTGATGGTCACCTCTTCCCCTTCCAGATTAAGGGTCTTAACCACCACCCGCTCATGCCGGCGCACATTGGCGGCATATTTGGGGATGGAAAGACAGCCTTCTTCTTCGTACACCTCGCCGTCAGCATGGATGATAGCCGGGTTAATGGCGACAATCAGCTGTGGTCCTTCTTCCTTGCCGCCCACGTCAATCACGATCACACGCTGATGGACTCCGATCTGGGGAGCTGCCAGCCCAACTCCGGGCGCATCGTACATGGTCTCCGCCATGTCACGCACCAGTTCTCTGGTTTTATCATTTATCACCGTCACCGGCTGGCATTTCTTTTTCAGCTCAGGGTCCGGAAAGGTCAGAATGTTTCTTATCATGGCTTATCCTTATGTGTGTTTCATACCATCCCAAGCACTATATAAATTTGAGTTAAAAAAATCAATCCATTCCTTTTTGCAGGGCTGCAGGGGTCTTACCGATCGGTAAGTTTTTCTTGACCGGAACCCATTTTTTTGCTACTTACCGATCGGTAAGTCTTTTGCGAGGTGTTTATGGCAGAGCAGGAAAAACTGGACGGCGGCGTCAGGGAAAGGCTTTTGGTTGCAGCTCTGGCACTCTTCAACAATAAAGGCTATGCCGCCACATCGGTGCGTGAAATCGTCGAGGCCTCGGGCGTCACCAAACCGGTCCTGTACTATTACTTCGGCAACAAGGAAGGCATCTACCTGGAGTTGATGAACAACTCATTCGCCCAATTCGACGACTCCCTGGCCAGGATGACTACCATTCCCGGCACTGCCGGGGACCGGATCATTCATTTTTGCTCCTTGCTTCTAAAACTGGTTATCGACAGGCTTGAGGTGCTCCGCCTCATCTATGCCATTTTTTACGGTCCCCCCCAGGGGGCTCCCAACATTAACTTCCAAGACTACTTCACCAAAATAGTCGAGACCGTCGAGATCCTGGTAAAGGAAGGGATCGCCAATGGCGAATTACTGCCCATCGATAGCAGGACTGCCGCCTGGATCGTTGTTTCCGTTCTCAACACCAGCATGGAAGAGCAACTCAGCCACACTCCGCCCCGCATAGACCTTGAGCAGATGGAACGGATGCTTGGTCTGGTGATCCAGGGGCTGACGATAAAGAAAATATAAACAAGGTTATGGGGAGGTTCGTGATGAAGAGACTATTGGTGCTGGCAGCCCTTTGCCTTTTGGCCGTCGCCGGCGGCTGCACAAAAAAAGGGGACGCCACGACCGGGGAACAAAGTGCTGCGAAGCCCGCCACCGCCGTGGAGGTTGCCACAGCAACTGCTGCCGACCTGGAGGAGGCGGTGGAGGTAACCGGCAGTCTGGAACCCAAGTTTTGGGCCGATGTCAAAACCCAGATTCCCGGACTGATCAAACAGGTCTATGTCAGTGAGTGGGTTCGGGTCAAAAAAGGTACCCCGCTGGCAAAAATCGATGTGGCCGAGTCCGAGACGATGGTCAAGCGGGCTGAGGCCGCCATCCAGTCGGCAAAGGCGAGTCTTGCCCAAACCGAGGTAGCCGCCAATCGAGCGGAACGTGAACTGGCCCGCATCATCAGGTTGAAGGAAGCAGGGCTCGCTACCCAGCAGGCGGTGGACGATGCCAGGACGGAAACGGCCGCCGCCGCCGCCCGTATCGAGGCTGCTCGTGCCGGTATCCGGGTTACAGAGGAGGAGCATCGCCAGGCAAAGCTGCGTCAGGCGAAGGGAATGATTTATGCCCCAATCGGCGGAGTGATCGCCCAGCGTGACGTAAATGTGGGGGACCTGGCCAGCGATGCAGCTGCCGCCAAGCCCATTTTCAGGATTGTCGACAATCGCCTGCTCAACCTCACCTTCAGCGTCCCATCAGCGGAGATGGCGCGGCTAAGGGTGGGACAGAAGCTGATTTTCACCACTGACGGGGTGCCGGGCAAAGACTTCGAAGGAAAGATCATGTTCATCAACCCGGAGGTCCAGTCCGCCGATCGTTCCCTCAAGATAGTTGCCGAAGTCGTTAATGAGCCGGAAGTCCTGAAGGGGGGTCTCTTTGCCAAGGGCAGGATCATCTGCGGCACGCGCAAAAATATTCTGCAGGTGCCGCGTGGAGCACTGGCCGGTCTTGACCTGGCAGCGAAAAAAGCCGTGCTGTTCGTTGCCGAAAATGGTCAGGCCAACCGCCGCGAAGTTACAATCGGTGCGATCAACGGCGAGATGGTGGAAATTGTCAGCGGCCTCAAGGCAGGGGATCTTTATGTAAGCCGCGGCGGCTTCAACCTCAAAGACGCCGACAAGGTAGCCGTGCTCAAGGCTGGAGGTAAATAGGCAATGATTCTTTCCGAATTGTCCATAAAGCGGCCGGTGTTTGCCGCGGTGATGATGCTGGCGCTGGTGGTGCTGGGTCTCTTTTCCTACCGGCGGCTGTCGGTGGAGATGTTTCCCAACGTGGAGATACCGGTTATCTCCATCGTCACCAAGTTTCCCGGCGCCTCGCCGGAAACGGTGGAGCGGGAGGTCTCGAAGCGGATTGAAGAGGCAGTCAACCAGGTGGCAGGGGTCAAGCATGTCATGTCTTTTTCCCGGGAGAGTGTCTCGACGGTGGTGGTTGAGTTCAGGCTGGAAGAAAAACTGAACGACGTTGCCCAGGAGACCAGGGCCAAGATCAGCTCCATCCGCGGCCAGCTCCCTGTTGCATCTGAAGAGCCGATCATCCAGAAGCTGGACTTCAACGCCATGCCTGTGGCAGCAATGGCAATTCAGTCTGAAACACTGCTGCCCCGTGAACTGACCGTACTGGTGGAAAAGAAGATCAAGAAGCGCTTTGAAAGCGTCGCCGGCGTCGGCAAGGTGGATATGGTCGGCGGGCAAAAGCGCGAGGTCAACGTGGAGATTGACCCGGCGCGGCTTGATTCACTGGGGCTGGGGGTCAACGACGTGGTCAACGGCCTGAAGAGCGAGAACACCAACACCCCCTTGGGCAGGCTGACCCGCGGCGGTTCCGAATACCCGCTCCGCATCGAGGGCAAACCGGCAAGGGCTGATGATTACCGGCAGATGGTCATCGCCCGCAGCAACGGCAGGCCGGTGACGTTGGCAGAAGTGGCAGGCATAACCGACGGGGTCGAGGAGAAGCGGCGCCTGGCCTTGGTCAATGGGGTACCGGCCATCGGCCTCGACATCTACAAGCAGTCGGGAGCCAACCTGGTGCAGGTCGTGGATAATGTGAAGAAGATCATGGCCAAAGTGGAAAAAGAACTGCCGCCGGGGGTAAAGATATCCCTGGTTCGGGACGGCTCGATCATGACCCGTGAATCCCTGGCTGACGTCAAGGAAACCCTGCTCATCGGCGGCCTGCTCACCATCATCATCGTTTTCTGCTTCATCAATTCCTGGCGCTCGACGGTCATCACCGGCATTACCCTTCCCATCTCGGTCATCTCCTCGTTCACCGTCATGAACGCCATGGGCATGACCTTGAACGTCATGACCCTTATGGCCCTCTCCCTGGCCATCGGTCTTTTGATCGACGACGCCATTGTCGTCCGGGAAAACATCGTCCGCCACCTGGAGCACGGCAAGGACCACATGGAGGCCTCCCGCTTCGGCACTGCCGAAATCGGCCTGGCCGTCTTCGCCACCACCATGTCCGTCATCGCCGTCTTTGTGCCGGTCGCCTTCATGAAAGGCATCGTCGGCCGCTTTTTCTTTCCCTTCGGCATTACCGTCTCCTTTGCCATGCTGGTCTCGCTGTTCGTCTCCTTCACCCTGGACCCGATGCTGTCTTCCCGTTGGCACGACCCGTCCATTCAGGCCCATGGCCGGCGCAAAGGTCTCGCCCGTCTCCTTGAAACCTTCAACGACTGGTTCGACGTCACTGCCGACAAGTATCGCGGTGCCATCAACTGGGCGCTCGATCACCGCAAAACGGTCATGGCCGCGGCCTTTGCCGCCTTCATCGGCGGTCTGGCCATTTTTTCCACCCTGGAATCCTCATTCATGGCCACCGAAGACAAGGGGGAGTTCCAGGTTTCCATCAAGACCGCCCCCGACGCCAGTATCAACGAGACAGAGGACCGCCTGAGCCAGGTCCTGGCCCAGGTAAAAGACATCCCGGAGATTGACCACACCTATGCCACCATCGGCGCCGGCGACAGCGGCACGGTCAGAGATGGACTCCTTTATGTGAAACTGAAGGAAAAGAAGGAACGCACCCGTAAACAGCAGGAGATCCAGCAGGTGGTCCGCAACCAGTTACAGCAGATAGCCGGCATCACCTTTTCCATTGAAGAGGTCGGCAGCATGGGCAGTGCCGCCAAACCGCTCAATGCCAATCTCAAGGGGGAAGATATTGCTGTCCTGAAGGATCTGGCCGGCAAGCTGAAGGAAGAAATGTACAAGGTGCCAGGCATTGTCGATGTTTCCGCAACCTTGGAGCATGATATCCCTGAATACCGCCTGCGGGTCGATCGGGAACGGGCACAGTCCGCAGGGGTCTCCACCAATGACATCGTCGGCGCCCTGGGCCGACTGGTGGGGGGAGAAGCCGTAACGACCTATGAAGACGAGGATGGCGACGCGGTTGATGTGCGGGTGCGTCTGCCGGAAAGCCTGCGTCGTAATCCTGGACAGATTCGTGACCTGAAGATTTCAGTAGCCGACGGAGCCGGTGGCAGCAAGCTGGTGCCACTCTCATCCATCACCACCTATGAGATAGCGGCGACTGCCAGCGAGATCAACCGCCGCGACCTGTCGCGCCAGGTTACCGTCAGCGCCAACCTGCACAACCTCCCCATTGGCACGGCAGTAAAAAGGGTTGAGGCCGTCTCCAAAAATATCAAGATGCCTCCAGGCTATTCGGTGAGTTTCTCAGGCGAAGCGGAGGACATGGCAGAATCTTTCGGCTTCATGGCGGAATCTCTACTATTGGCAGTGCTCTTCGTCTATCTGATCCTGGCCGCCCAGTTCGAATCGTTTCTGGAGCCGCTGGCCATCATGCTCTCACTGCCGCTTTCCATTGTCGGCATGGCCGGCATGCTGAAGCTGACCGGCGATACGGTCAACATCATGTCCCTGATCGGACTGATCATGCTGATGGGGTTGGTAACAAAGAACGCTATCCTGATGGTGGATTATGCCAAGGTCCTGCAGAAGCGAGACGGCCTGCCCCGACGGCAGGCGGTGATCGAAGCGGGACGAACCAGGCTCCGGCCGATCGTCATGACAACTCTGGCGATGATTTTCGGCATGTTGCCACTCTTCTTTGCCCTGGGTTCCGGCGCGGAAGGACGGGCGCCCATGGCCCGCGCTGTCATCGGTGGTCTGCTCACCTCGAGCCTTCTGACTCTGCTCGTGGTGCCTGTAGTTTACACAGTTGTCGACGACTTCGCCGCGTGGCTCAAGCGCAAGTGGCAAAGGAGACCTTTGCTTGACACAGACGGCGAACCCCCTTCAGAAACAGGTTTGCCGGCGTTCGGCTCGGCCCGTGGGGTTGGCGCCAAGGTGATAAAGATCTTTGCCGGCAGGAAATTCTTCAGGAGTTTCCTCGGCTTGGTCTGCGCCCTCTTGATTGCCGCTGACTGTCGTGCAGCTGAACCGCAGATTCTGACCCTGGAGCAGTCTCTGGCCATCGCCGCCGTAAAAAACCATGACATTGAAAAGGCGCAGGAATATTTCAAGCAGGTTCAGGGACGCTATGTGGAGGAGCGGGCGGCAGCACTCCCCCAGCTGACCATCACCGGCACCGTTGCCCGTGATCGGGATGACAGCCAGAGTGCCTTTACGTCAATATCCGCAATCTCCCAGGACCGTCGTAGCCTGGAACTGGGTTTTTCCCAGGTACTGTTCAGCTGGGGCAAGGTAGGGGCCGCCATCCGGGCAGCAAAAATCGGCATGAAGACCGCTGACGACCAGCTCCGGCTTTATCGCCAAGCGGCCAGCCGCGATGTGGCGGCAGCCTTTTACAACATTCTCCTGGCCAGGGACCTCAATGGCTTCGCCACCCAGAATCTGGAACAGAAGAAGCGCCACCTGAACGAGGCCCAGCGCAAATATGCGGAAGGGGTGGCCACTGATTACGACGTTCTGGCAGCCGGGGTGGCAGTCGATAACGCCAGGCCTGAAGTGATCCGTACCGAAAATCAGATTCTCACTACCCGCCAGCAGCTCCGCTACCTGTTGGCCCTGGATAACGATATCGATGTGAGCGGTGCCCTTTCGGCAGAAATAACTCCCCATGTCTCCTACGACGAGGCGATGGCCATGGCCGTCAAGCAGAGGCCGGAACTGGCCGATCTGCGCCACCGCCAGGCCATGAGCGAGGAACTGGTAACCATTGTTGCGGCAGACAACAAACCCCGTCTCGACCTGAAAGGCGGCTACGGCTGGCGGCAATTGGAGATAGGCAATAACAGGGGTGATGGACAGGCATGGAGTGCCGGAGTCTTTCTATCGTTCCCCTTTTTCGACGGGTTCCGCACCAGGGGCAAAGTGGTACAGGCAGAAAGTAACGTGAGGAGCCTGAAGATTGACGAGGAAAAGCTGGTTGATGCAATTGCCTTTGATGCCAGAAATGCGGTAAACAATGCGGCCGAGGCGGGGGAAATCGTCAAATCCTTATCCGGCACCGTCACCCAGGCCGAGCGGCTGCTGAAGATGGCCGAAACGGGATATCAGCTGGGGGTAAAAATCCGGCTCGAAGTGGATGACGCAGAGTTGAACCTGCTCCAGGCGAAAAGCAACCTGGCCCGCGCCAGCCGTGATTATCTGGTGGCCCGAGTCAATCTTGACTGGGTGATGGGGGTTCTGGGGGAAGAAAAACGTGAATAACCTGCTGCTTGCGGATAATTAGCAACAAAAGCCTGCCAAATTCCGGCTTTTGCTTTCATCAGCGATCCTGCACCGGAACATGTCTGCCCAAAGCTTCCAGGGTCCTCGCCGCTTCATCCGAACCCTGCCGTGCCGCACTGATGAACCACTTGACGGCATCCTTCCGGCTCTGCTTCACACCATGGCCATGGAAATAGAGGAGTCCAAGATTAAACTGGGCCTGGTCGAAGCCTTGGTCGGCAGCCTTGCGGTACCATTTTGCCGCTTCTTTCCAGTCCTGTTTCAGCCCGTCTCCCTGGTCGTACATGTGCCCCAGGTTGAACTGGGCTTCGGCGTCCCCCTTGCCGGCAGCCTTGCGAAACCATTTTGCCGCCTCCTTTTTGTTCCGCTCAGTCCCTTTGCCATTGTAATAGAGTACCCCAAGATTTAACTGGGCCTCTGCAACCCCGTGTTCGGCAGCTTTTCTGTACCACTTTACGGCCTCTTTTTTGTCTTCGACACCGCTGTCACCCCTGTCATAGGAAAGGCCGGCCTTGAATTCGGCCTTGACATGTTTCTGTTCTGCAGCGCGACGAAACCACTTCAGCGCCTCCTTCTTGTCGGTCTCGACTCCCTCACCCTTGTCATACATGGAGCCGACAGCAAACTGGGCGGCAGACTTCCCTTGTTCGGCGGCAGTGAGATACCAGCGGGCGGCTTCCTTCTTGTCCGGTGCTACGCCAAGCCCCTTCTCATATGCCTGGGCCAGAACCAGCTGTGCAGCTGCATGTCCCTGTTCGGCTGCTTTGCGGTACCATTTGAGTGCCTCCTCATCATCCTGTGCAACACCCTTGCCCTTGCTGTACATCTGGGCCAGGTTGTACTGGGCAGTGATGTGCCCCTGTTCGGCAGCCTTCCGATACCAGCGGGCAGCGTCCTTGCTGTTGCCTGCGCCTTCATTGAGGGAATATAAAAGGGCAAGGGCATACTGGGCTTTGGCAAAGCCCTGTTCGGCAGATTTGCGGTACCACTTCATCGCCTCAGTGATATCGGACTTTCTTACCCCTTTTCCTTCAGCATACATGAGGCCAATCTGATAAAGAGCTTTCGGGCTAGCGTCAGCCTTGTATTCACGAATGGCCGAGGCATAATCTCCGTCATTGTAGGCGCGCAATCCTGCATCGAAATCAGCCCACGCGGCCGGTACCGAGGCAATAAAACTCAAGGCAACCAAAATGATAGATATCTTGCAACTTCCCATTTTTTACCCTCCACAGCCGAAAGTAAATTTTTTGCAACTATTACAAATCGCCTGTCCATGGTCAACTGTTAATTGGTTCGCTTTTGTTCTGGCCTGGCCCCATAAGTTATTTACACAAAAAGTGCGATGTATGTATTTCCGTACAGAATTCTTATATTCGTGTTACACCGGCACAGTCATTAAAAAAACGGGCGAAAATCACGCCGCCCGTCCCCTGTTCTCTGCGAGCTAATTACAGCTTTGATTATGCTGCTTCTTGCCCCGCCTCATCTTCATAAGCTGAGACCAGTGCTTCATAATTCCTTTCGAAACCTGCAGCAGTCCGCGCTTCAGCGGCCCCGTAGCCGGCAATGATCGCGTCTCTGGCAGCTTCCGGCAGCAGCCTCTCTGCCAGGGGGTAGAGGATGTCGTCCTCCTTGCTGATGTGCTCCCTCAGCAGCTCAATATAGGCCAGGGCATTTTCGGCAATGACCTGGTTCTGCTCCGGCTCTCCTGCCAGCGCAGCCAAAGCCGCAGCTTCCATTGCTTTGACATATGCCCGCCCCTGGTCGTGCTCCATCAGCATGGCTGCAACCGGACTGTTTTCCCGGGGCATGCCGTTCTTGATCAGTGCCTCAAAGAGCACATCCTCCTCTTTGGCATGGTGGTAGCGGTCGGCATAGTTTCTGATAAAATCAACGCCTGCCACATAAAAGGAGTAATTGTCGTATCTCCCCTCAGCGGTCTTCCGGGCGTTGTGGGCCAGAACAGCCAACATGCGCAGGATCAGTTCATGCTCTTTCACCAGAGCCTGGGTAATATTCTTCTTCATGTCAGTTCCTCCTCTCGCCATCCACACCGATGATAACCGTCTCCAGCGGGATATCCTTGCCCGACTGCTGCAGCGCCTGCCTGACCATCGCATCCAGGCCGCGGCAGCAGGGAACTTCCATAATGGCAATGGTGATGCTCTTCACCTCATTGGCACCGAAGATGGTGGCCAGCTTTTCCACGTAGACCCCGGTATCATCCAGCTTCGGGCAGGCAATCGCCAGGGCCTTCCCTTGCAGCAGGTCACTGTGGAAGCTGCCAAGGGCAAAGGCAACACAGTCAGCCGAGATCAGGATATTGCTCTGGTTGAAGTATGGAGCAGTCGGTGGAACCAGGTGCAGCTGCACCGGCCATTGCCGCAACTCAGAAGCTGCTTTTCCGGTTGTACTGGTTGTTGTCTCTTCCCGTTCAATTACCCTTGCCATGCTGCCGGGGCAGCCACATCCCAAATTACTCACGGTGATTCTCCTTTATATTCGTAGTTTCAATCGGTCAACTTCACTTGTCGTTCTTGCCTTCACCTATTTACCAGCCAGACAGGTATTTATTTCCCCTTCAATGTGCGCTTCGTCTTCCTTGGATAGACCATGTATGGAAACCACGTCCTTCAGCAGGCAAATACCAACCTTGCAGGTGACACAGCCGATGTCGAATCGTCCGAGAATTTCACCAATCTCCGGATAGGTACCAATCACATCCTGTATCGCTTTGTTGCCCAGATCGTTTTTGAATTCCATTGCGGCCTCCCTTAGCTCTTGATGATTGGATCATAGGGCAATTTTGTGCGAAAGATTATGACCTGAGTCAAAAAAGGAGCGTTAGTTTGGGAAAAGAGCATTACAGGGGCATAGGAGGAAGCCGTTCTTTTGGCACCCCCTTTACCGCTTTATAAAACAATCGTTATTAATATTTTAACATTTGCCGGAACAAATATTGCAGCAGAACAGCACCAACGGCCACATGAAGTTGCACTCCTGCTGCCAGCCAGCTGTTTTTAATTGTTTGCCGCCCATTTCTAAAAACGTGAATGTACGCTTATTACCTGTCTAAACACAGTATTCGACGAAACAGTCAGCGAGAGCTTGTGTTTTTTACTGCAGAGACAGTTCATTACATCGTTTTTCCAACATGATTGTGCAGCTTTACGCTGTTCATTTGTATACAAAGGGGGGTGCCATTTGGACAGAACATTAGCCTGGCGACAGAAGGTCAGTGCGTGGGGCATGGTACTTGTTATCTGGCTGTTGTCCGCCGGAACCGCTGCCGCAATAGAATGTTACCAATGTCACGGCACCACCGCTCCTGTTGGCGAAGTGTCAGATTATCGCCCTGTGGATGCACCTTACCGAAACATCACCTCCGGCGGGTTTCAGGGGAGCCATCGCAACCATATGGCCAAACCTGGTTCTCCAGCCCAATGCGCCAAATGCCACCCCGGCAGCGAGACATATTCCATGGGTCACCGGGACGGCTACATCAAGGCGGCCGCCAACATCAATGACTCGCCGTCTCCCTTCAAAGCGCTCTATAAAAACAGCACCTCTTCATTTTTCCAGACCGATGACAAGACGGCTGGCAACGCACTTGGCAGCTGCTCCAACGTCAACTGTCACTTCGAAAGCCCCACCCCGTCCTGGGGCTCCGTCAATCTGGTTCCGCCTGCGCCGGGCGCTCCCAATGGCTGCACCACTTGTCATACAGCACCTGCCGGAGAAGCAGCGCCTGCCGATGGAAGTCATCCTACGGCAACTGTGGGCTCCGGCAAGAAACATGGCGATTATCTGGGTACGGACACCTACTCCTGTGGGCATTGCCATGTGGACCATAACGGAGAAAACACCCCCTTCTCCCATGCCACCAGTGTCGGCAAACGCCCCCTGATTGTCAGGTTCACAAGCTTTCCCAACAGCGGCGGCACATACCATAGAGACCTCAGCTATCCCAGTTATCTGCCGAGCCAGCTTCCCTTGCGTAACGGTGATTGTTCCGACCTCTATTGCCACAGCAACGGGGCCCCTTTCGATAAACCGAACCTCTTTGCCACTGCCCCATGGGGAGGAACGCTCACCTGCAGTTCATGCCATGGCGGTGGAGGCAGTGCGACAACCTTGAGTGGCAGGCATGATTCCCATGTTGACGAGGCTTCCTACAACTATTCCTGTGAGTGGTGTCATAACGACACCGTCAGCGGGCGGGACGCCATAAAAGACCGGTCCCGACACGTCATGAACAGGGAGAAGGACGTCGCCATCAAGGATGGCGGCACTTACAACGGTGATAAAAGCTGCAGTTCCCTCTACTGTCACAGCGATGCCAGAAGTAATGAGCCTGTCGCCAGCCTGAAATGGGGGGACGCAAAAAGCAGTGCCCGATGCTTCTCCTGCCACAAAGGTTTGACAAGCGACAGCACCTCGGCAAACTGCGCTGTGATCCTTGGCAACTGGTCGTCTGCCACCCAGACCTGCACACCGTCCCTGAGCATGACTTCAAACGGCCATGCCAGGTTGGTCGGGCCACAGTGGATCAGGAAGTATCCCTGCAACTATTGCCATAATGCCACGGTGTCCGACAGTGGAGCCATCAAGAACAAGACCCGGCATGTGGACAAGATCAAGGATGTGGTCATCCATCCAAAATGGAATATCGTCGGCAAACCAGAGCCGGGTTATGACCCCGAAAACAGGGTGTGCACCAATGTTTACTGCCATAGCGACGGCACCACCAATCCGGAAACGGTACGCCCTTTTGCCTGGACTGAAAACAAGACCAACTGCAATAGCTGCCATGGGCATCCCCTGCAAAGTTGTGCAACGGCAACATGCCATGATGGCCGAATAGACCCGGTTACAGGCAAAAAATGGGATCTGCCATTGATTTACGGCAACCAGAGTTCTTACGACTGGCCGGATGGACAGAAGTGGAAATCAGCGATACCGATGTTCAAGAACGAGGGCGCCGGCACTCCCCGGGCCAATTCGCACTCGCGGCACGTGGAGACAGATTTCACCTGTGACCGTTGTCATTTTACCACCATCAAAAAAGCGGATGACTCCTGCAGCACACCAAGCTGTCATGGCCAGAATACGAAAGCCATGGGAGAAATTTCGCATCTGGAAGCAGCCTTCCATGTCAACAGATCAAAGGACGTGGTTTTCAGAAATAATTCCGGAACCTACAACGACCAGACCAAAACTTGCACCAACACGGTTTGTCACATCGGCACCCAGCCCCAGTGGGGCAGCTCGGTAAGTAGTGCTGTCATCTGCCTTGACTGTCATGGATCGACCGGACTGGCAGCTGCGGATATGGATGACTACAACGCCTTTAACGGGAGCCAGGGCAAGATCAATATCAAGGAATGGGAAGTCTCCGGGCATGGCCGCTTCTCATCAGCCGGTGCTTATCCTGCCAGTGGCAATCCACCAGCCAAATTCCCGGGCAATCCCTGCTGGTACTGTCATGACAACAGCATACTCCATAAAGACAGCGCCAATCCTTTCCGCCTGAGAATGCACCAGCAGTTCGCCAAGAGATTTGATCGGGAATGTGTTTACTGTCATATGGAAGGCGAGGACTATGAATGCGTCAGCTGCCACTACCAGAGTGACTATTCCATTGCCACACAGATGCAGTCAACCAGTGCCAGACAGAGCCACAATGATATTGTCTATTCCTCCGGCTGCATTCAGGGGGGCTGCCATGGCGACGACGTTCACAAGACCGGCGCCGGCAAATGGCAGAGCTATCAGAAGGCGGACGTGCGCAACCAGTACATGATGATGGGTGTCTGTCTCCAGTGCCATGATGATGACAGCGGCGGCCAGTGCAACAGTTGCCATACGCCGCTGTCGTCAAATCCCCTCAAGTATTCACTGGGCTTCGATCCCGGCATGGAGGGTACCCGCTTTATCAAACCGGAAAAAGCCCGGGCTTCGGCATCACACTTTGGCTACAAGCATGGCAGAGCCTTCGATGCTTCCGGCGGCTGGGGTGTGGATGGCAAGGCCATCGGCACCTGGAAAGGGGGCAAGTTCTGCTGGGACTGCCATGATCCCCACGGGGACAAGAATATCTACATGATCCAGGACAAGGTCTCCACCAAAACCGATGGAACCTTCGGCATTCCGCTGGCTAAGGCGGATGTGGTTTTCAGCCGGAAAGTGAGTGGCTCCGATTACGCCAGATCCGAGGGGACCATCGATGGTATCTGCAACGTCTGCCACTCACCCGATCCGGCGATCAACAAACATTATTCGAGCAGAGGAGGAGACCGGCACAACTCGGGCAGAGTCTGCACATCATGTCACGAGCACCGGTTTGCCGACAGCCATGCCGACAAACAGCCCTGCGACTCCTGTCACAAGGACAAGAAGCCGGTGCCTAAGCATACCGCCTTCGGCCTGCCGCGTGATTGCGTCAAGTGTCACGGGGGAATTATCGGCAAGCGCATGGACGTAATGACCCAGTTCAAGGCGAACTCCCACCACGTGCAAGGGATAGCGGTGACAAACAAGCATTGTTACCAGTGTCATTGGGAGTCAACCGAGGACGGCCTGATCGATATCACCCATCATGAGGGCTATAACTACAAGAACTACAGTACCGTCAAGAACGCGGTGGTCGATCTTGTCATCAGCGGCCCGAATCAGCGGCCTACTGTCTACAAGGAATACACCACCGCCATCAAATTCCTGGCCAGCAATATGTCCGAGGACAATGACCTCGCCCGCCGCGAGTCGGAAAAAGTAACAGATCATTGCATCAGCTGCCATAGCGACAAGAATAACGATTACACCCCCTTCGGCGATTGCAAGACCCCTCGACAATATGCCTGGGACTTCCAGAGCATCGACGCCCGCTACTCCCAATTGGGAATCGTCACCTGGGGCAAATACCCCTCAACAGCAGGGGCAGCCCAAAAAAATATCAGCAAGGCTCTCTCCGCCCATGGCAACGCAAGGGGCAATTCAGGAGGATTCAGCACCTATTCGGGCGTTGACGGCACCATCCCCAACACCCGTGCCGGAAGCTACAATGTCACCTGTTATGACTGCCACAGCTCCCATGGTTCGGCGGCGACAGGAGCAATTACCAGCTACCTTACCTTCAACAACACCAATAGCGGCGGCAACCTGAAAGAGACCCAGGCCGGCAAGGGTGGTTATACCATGGGCTACAAGGCTGAACAGAATCCCGACAGAACGGGAATCAACCCTTACAACACAGGCGCTGCCCAATGTTTCGACTGCCACATCACGGCTGATGCCGGTATCAAACCTTGGGGGTACAGTTCAACCTTCGGCGCCACCTCGGCAATCATGGGCGATAAAGATACCCCGGCCTTTGGCCAGGGAATCAAGGCAGCCACTGCCCGTTTCCCGTTAAGGGCCGCCAAAGCCACCATTCGCAGCAGCCACTTTAAAGCGTCGTCTGACCTGAAGAGGGGCGCGACCGGCACTATCAACGGGCTTTGCACCCCCTGCCATGACCCGCATGGGGTGAGCCCCACCCTGGGCCAGCAGGATCAGGCCTACGCAGTTCCTCTGCTCAAGGGGACCTGGATGACCTCTCCTTACAAAGAAGATAACCCTCCAATAAATCCGGTGGGCGAAAACATTAACTCTGCCAATAATGGCATTGCCCGATCCTGGGGGCGCTATGTAGCCAGCAACTATTACCAGAACAGCCCGAAGCCGACCCAGCCGTGGACCAGGCACAATATCGATCGCAACACCTTCGGCGGCACCACGAAAATAGGGGAAAGTGCGGAAAAATTTGCCGGGCTCTGCCTGGTTTGCCACTCGCAAGCGAATCTTGCCGGTGGAACGGAGACCGGCTGGATGGGGCTGGATAAGGTCCATAAGGCAGTCAGCGGCTGGGGGGGGAAAGAGCATTCCTTCACCTGCTCCAAATGCCACCAGCCACACAACTCCGGGCTGCCACGGCTGATGAAGACCAACTGCCTGGATTCCAAGCACCGTGGCAACAGCGTGAGCAGTGGCGAACCGTGGGCAGCTGACAAGACAGCGCCTTATGGCTACGCCCATAGCCAGGGTGCTGAGCACCGTGGCTACCCCATTGGCAGCCTCTATGGCGGCCGGACTGTTACCAATCCTGTGGAAGCTACCACCGCCTGCCATGTGAGCAGGTTCAACAAAACCTATAACAGTGTCTCCCCCCCTGCAGAGTGGCCGAGCGGCAACCTGTGGAACAGCGTGACGCCATGGTAAAAGGCTTATCCAATACAATGAAATTACCCGCTCGGGCTTGTACGAACACCGGAGGCACTTTCATGCGATCATATTTTTCCAGAAGGATGCTGTTTGGCCTGTCTATCCTTGCTTTTCTGATAGCAACTCCATTAACGATACCCGCCTTCGGCGCAGGCGGCGATATCCTGGGGGGATTCGGCGACTCACCGCAACCCGGCAAACAGGAAGCAGCGGCATCGGTCACCGACTCGGACGGCAATGTCATCATCACCGGCTACCGAAACGTGGACGGCGGCATCAAAGATGCCTATTACACCGTCAAATTCAACACCCTCAGCAGTACGATTTCCTGGCGGGCAACCCTGGACAAGTCCACCGACTCCGACCGAGCCACGGCAGTGGCTGTTGATTCTGAAAAAAACATTATCGTCACCGGTTATGTCTGGAATGGTTTGAACAAGGATATCCATACCGTCAAATACGATGGCCAGAGCGGCGCCGTCATGTGGGAACATACCTTCAACGGCAACGCGAAGGGCCATGATGTTGCTACGGCAGTTGCAGTGGATGGTCTCGACAACATTTATGTGGCCGGCCACTCACAAAACAGTGACGGCAACAATGATTTTCTGGTTGTAAAGTACAGCACCAATGGCCCTGATTATGAAGGAAAGCCGGCCTGGCAGGTGATTCTTGACGGCAGAGTCGAGTTCCCCGCCTTTCCCGATAAAGCGATGTTCGTTGATGTGGTCAATGCTATTGCGGTGGACAGCAACCATATCGTGGTCACCGGCTACTCCTGGAACGGTACCGATTTTGACTATCTGACCGGCAAGTACTCCCTGGATGGCAGTTTTATCTGGAAAAAGCGCTTTACGTCAGCCGGGCTCAATTCCGATATGGCCCAATTTGTGAAAATTGATGCGGTCGGCAATATCATCGTCACCGGCAGCACCTCCAATGCCAGTGACAAGGATATTACCACCCTCAAGTATGATAGCTCCGGCACAATCATGTGGAACAAGACCTTTCACGGCGGCTACAACGACGAGCCGGGAGGCCTTGCGGTCGATGGTGCAGGAGATGCCTATGTCACCGGCTACAGTTTCACTCTTACCGGCAACAAGGACTTCTACACGGTCAAGTACCGGGACCCGGTGAGCGGCTTGACGCCAAAAACACTCTGGGAGAAAATCTTCAATTCATCAGCAGATAAGGCCGATGTGCCCAGCGCCATATTGCTGGACGGCGTCGGTAACGTCTATGTCACCGGCTACACATTCTCCGGCGATAATTACGACTTTCAGACCATTAAATATAAGAACGAAGTCGGCGCGATCGAGGGTGCTCAGAATAACGACGGTACAGAGCTTTGGCATGAGAATCTTGATGGGCCCGCCATGAATAATGATATCCCTGTGGGTATCAGCCTTTCCACGGCTGGTGGAGTGCCGGGAGTCTACGTATCCGGCTGGTCCGAGCAGTTGACTGCAGGAGATTACGATTATTACGTGGTGAAGTATGATGCGGGCGCCCTGAACCCCCCCAGTGATCTCTTCGCCGGCACACCCGGCAAGGATGCGGAAACAGGCACCTACTCCATACCCCTCTCCTGGGTCGTCAATTCAACCACAGAAGAAGGGTTTGTCATCGAAAGAAAAGATCCGGGCGCCCCGTCCTTCGTCAAGCTGACGACGGCGCCAAGCGACCCGTTACCCCCCGGCACTACCACCTACACCGATCCGGGGCTGACAGAAGATCGCTACTACTGTTACCGGGTCAAGGCCATCAGTGCGTCAGGCGACTCAATTTACAGCGACCCACTGTGTGTTCTGACCATGATCGTCACCCCGGTTTTGCCTGACTGGGATTACCACTACAACGGCAGAAACGACAGCGACGATTTTGTCACCGGCATTGCCGTCGGCAAGGACGGCCACCCGGTGGTTACCGGCTACAGCCTGGACTTTGCGCCCGGTTATACCGATGGGACCGTCTCCACCGATTTCTTGACGGTAAAGCTGAATGCTCTGGACAAGGGTCTGATCTGGTCTGATCAGTTCGAAGGTGGATTCAACCAGGAAGACGATGCCAAAGGGCTGGCCGTGGATGGAAATAACGATGTCATCGTCACTGGTAATTCCTATCAGGATTTTGGCGGAGCGGAAAACATCAACTCTATCTATACCATTAAATACCGTGCTGCAGCACCTGCGTCAAAGCTGTGGCGCGGCCAGTACAACGGCCCTTCACAGATCGATGACCGGGTCAAGGCTGTGGCAGCCGCCATGGACAGTTCCAATAGCTCGGTGATCATCGGTCACGGCAAAAATGCCGCACTCAATGAAGATATTTACGTGGTCAAGTACGCGTCAACCCCGGCCCTGGACAGCAAAGGCCTGGCCTTGCCCCTTTGGCAGGCAATTCCCTATGACGGGGGGGGGAACGACTATCCCCATGCCGTTGCCTTTGACAAAGATGGCAATATTTTCGTCACCGGCTATCGGGAAAGTGCCCCTGATTCCAATGTCTATGATTTCATCACTGCCAAATACTGCGGCAGCGGGACAGCAAACCCCACCTGCAACAACAAGAACAAGGGGGAGATCGTCTGGTCTGATACCTTCAATGGCGCCGGAAACGGTGATGACCAGTCGCGAGGAATAGCAGTGGACGCCAACGGTGATGTCTATGTCACTGGCTACTCCCTGAATAACGCTGCCCCAAAGAATGTGGACTTTCTGACTATAAAATACAGCGGCCAGAACGGCGCACGGCTGTGGGCGGAACCGAAAACCTTCGACGGCGATTACCACGGCAATGACCGGTCAGTCGCCATCAAAGTGGATCCAGTCAATAACCACGTCATGGTCACCGGCACCACCGAAATCGGCCCCGATGACCACGATTTCCATACCATCAGGTACACCCCGGGGGGTGAAGTTGTTTGGCAGCGAACCCATAAGAAGCTTGAATCTGATGATAACGCCAATGCCATGGCAATGGATTTATCCGGCAATATTTTCGTAGTCGGCAATACGACAACCGGTTTCAACACCGACAGTAGCTCCATAGCCTATGACTACGAAGGAAACCTGCTTGGCGAGACAGTTTACAACAATGTGGCTATCACCAACGGGATTGATGATGCCGTGGCCGTAACCGTAAACAACACCGGCGAAGCCTTTGTGGCGGGATATTCGACCAATTCCAGCAGCGGGCCCAATGGGCCAAATGCCGATTACCTCGTCTACAAAATTGCCGGAGTCCCATTACAGGCGCCTACTCCGTTCACCGCCGGTGAAAATTACACCAGCGCCATTCTTAACTGGGCCGATAACCCGGGCACCAAATTGGGATACGATCTGGAGCGGAAGGCTGATACCTGTGCAAGCACCGAACATCCCTGGATTGCCCTACCCGCCTCACCACTCGCCGCTACAGCAACGACCTTTATCGATAAGGGATTGATCGAAGGAAAGTCATACTGTTATCGGATTAGAGCTTTTGCAGTCAGCGGCAGACCGACCCGATGGGTCGAGCGGGAAATCGTCATGGAGAACCCGCCCCCTCCTGGGTCATTCACAGCGACGCCTGCTGACACGACAACTGTTAACCTTGCGTGGACCGATACCACTGATGGTGAAAGCCATTTCCAGATCCAGCGCTGCGATGGCGAACTCTGCACATTCCTGCCCGCTGAGAATGTCAAGTCCTTTACCGCTGACGCCAATGCTACCAGCTTTGTTGACAGCAGCAGTTGTCAGGCAACCACTTACCGTTACCGAATTCTGGCCTACAGGAACAATGACGCCGGTACAGGAATAGAATGGGATTCAGCCTACACAACCATCAGCACGCCGGTTGTGATGCCTCCCCCGAACGCACCTGGCACTTTGACCGCAGAGCCGGTAATGGAATCTCAGGTTAAACTGAACTGGACCGACACCAACAACGATGAAACAGGTTACAAAATTTATGAGTGCCCTGCAGGAAACTGTTCTGCAGTCACCCCGGCCGACCTGTTGGGAACAACCGCTGCCAACATCAAAACCTTCACCCACACTGGACTCATCCCCAGCAGTACTCATAAATACCTGGTGCGTCCCTTCAAAACTGTACCCCAATCTTGCGACGGCGGATGGGAGACCGCTGCAGCCGAATCAAATACGGTGACCACTTCCAATAATCCACCGGTTCTTAATGCCACCAAAATCAATACCACCAGGATAGATCTATCCTGGAGCGATCCCACCGCCGCCGAAACCGGCTACCAGCTCCAGAGGTGCAAGCCAGGTGCAGCCTGTACTGGAGATGAGCAGGATAACGTGAAATATGATGTACTGTTATTCGGCTCGGATATAACCTCATATTCCGATACGGCAGTATGCCAGAATACCAGTTACCTGTATCGGGTCCGGCCTGTCAGCGAAGGCAGTTTCAGACGCAAGGCGTTAATAGCCATTGGCGGATTCCAGCCGAATTTCCAGACCAAAATCACCATAACCAGAGCCGACTTCCCGGGCATGCAGAGTAACTACGCCGACATCGGCTTATATGACGACACTGCGAAAACTGAGCTCCCCTTCTGGATCGACCAGAGTCAGACCAACGCCAATGTGGCCACAGTCTGGTTCAAAAGCGGCTCTAACAACAACATCTATCTGCACTACGGCAATTCGACCACCTCCAGCGCCGGCAATGGGGCAGCGACCTTTGAGTTCTTCGATGATTTCCTTGGTACCACTCTGGGGAACGCCTGGGTGCCAACCATTACCTCTACAGCGACCTTAACCGTCGGTGATGGAGTCGTCACCTTTGACGCTCCCACCAGGACCAACGCCACCATCAGTAAAGGCCTGACCCCACCCTATCGCATTGAGGCCCGCACCAAGGTTTATTCGACTTACCTGGGTTCCGGCCTGATCAGGGTTCGCGGCCTGGGCGGCCTTGGCGATACTGGAATATTCGATGTGGGGGGAAGCAAGCTTGTTGCTTACTTCAACTCCTCCAATTCCAACCAGCAGATACCAGCCGATACCTATGTCAAGTGGCGTGCCGCCCATACCGGGGGCAGCACCAATATCTGGAGCATTTACAACGAGGATGGGACACAGATTTATTCCACTACCTATAGCGGCAACCCTGCAACAATCAATCTCTCAGCAGGTGACGCTGGTGGCGGTACCGGCAAATTCAGCGTTGACTGGGTCATGGCCCGAAAGTATGCGGCGACGGAACCGACGGTGACCTCCATCGGGACCCCGGTCGATTGGGATTCCACTTTCAGCAACCCCTGGACCGGAGTCTGGGGCACCGCCACCCAGGGCACTTATCCAGCCACAGTGCCCACTAGTGCCACCGCTTCACGGGTCTCCGAGTCGGAGATCAAGATCACGCTGAACTACAGCGCCACAGACATTACCGGCATCAAAGTCGATCGCTGCACTGATCAATACTGTACCGAGTTTGCCAGGAATCTGGCGGTCCTGCCGGGAGTACCGACGGTGTCCGACAACAGCGGCCTGCTGCCTGATACCACCTACTATTACCTGGTCCATTCCTACAAGACCTCTACCTGCAGTTGGGACAGCAAGGATATCACCCCTGTCATCGTCAGTGCTGCGACGACCCTGATGGCGCCGACCAATGCCACGGCGAATACCTCCATTTCCACCAACTGCAACGATTTGCGCTTTGCGGACGGAAATGGAAACGGACTCAACTATTGGGTCGAATCCGGGTGCAACAGCTCCTCCACCCAGGCCTGGCTTAAATTCGACTCCCTTCCGACCGGCAGTAACACCATCTATGCCTATTATGCCAATCCTGCCGCCGTTCCCCAAGCCGTTGACCTGACCACCTTCTTCGATTTTTACGACAACTTTACCGGGACGACCCTTGATACCACCACCAAATGGACCAAGTCCGAGTCGTGTGGCGGTGCTACCCGCTTCACCCAGAACGATGGCCTGTTTGTAGCCAGCGGCTGCAACACCTGGGGCTACAACGGCCTGTACACCAAAAAGGATTTTGTTCGTCCGTTCATAATTGAATTCAGCCATTACTATACCGGTGGCAGTTACGCCATGTTCGGAGCAAAAAATACCTCCACCAGTTCAACCTATACCAATATGCCCTATGCCATTCACCCTATTTACGACGGCAACGGCGACAGGCTGCAGGTCTACGAGGACGGTTCAGACCGGGGGAACAATAAAAAAGCCATTGCCCGCAACGCTTGGCAGTATTACAAGCTGGAAGTCCTGACGACGGGGGCCAACTACTACCACGGCAATACACCTGCCGGCTACACCAATTTCTATACCAGCAACTACAGCAGCGCGTCACCCCTCAAATTCGGCATCGACGATTACAACCAGGCCTTTACTCTCGGGACCGTCAAGGTACGCAAATACGCCAGTCCGCAGCCCACATATGACCTGCTACCAGAAGAACCAGGCAGTTACCTGACCGATAATGCCTGGAGCGTAAGAAGGCAAATACCCGTGACTAACAGCAGCGGCCAAACCTTACTCGCCTATCAGATGCCTATCACGCTGGATACCACCTCCCTGGCCTCAGACCAGGTGGTTATCAGCTGGACCGCCGGCACAGCCTCCGAGCAGAGGTACAAGATCGAGCGGTGTGAAGGGAGCGGATGCAGTGAGATCAGCTTTGACAGCGGCATCCAGAAAATCATCTATGGCCAACCTGTTACAAGTTCCTATGCAGACCGCGAGGTAAGGGCCAGCACTAAATACTGCTATCGGGTAAGCGCCGAAAGGAATTCACTGGCGCCAATCTGGGCCACAGCGCCGTCCGGTGTGGTCTGCGCCACAACCTCAACATCACCGGTTGCGCCGACCCTGACGGTTGTCGAGCAGGAAACATCCATGGATCTGTCCTGGAACGATGTGGGGGTGGGTGAAAACTCCTATCTCCTGCAGCGTTGCACCGGTAGCTGCGATCCGACCACTACACCAGACCTGACGGTCACCCTGGCTCCCGGAACCACAACCTTTACCGACACCACTGTCTGCACAAACTCTTATACCTATGCGGTCAAGGCAGTAAAATACGGACCAAATGCATGGGACAGCGGATTCAGCATTCCCGTCACCAAGGGGACTGTGCCGCCTGAACCTCCGATACTGATTGGTGCCACCCTAATCGGTGAAAACCAGGTCAACCTGGTCTGGCAAGACAAGACCGGCGATGAGACCGGCTTCAAGATAGACCGCTGTGAAGGCACGGGGTGTGATTTCACCACCAAGACCACCCTGATGGAGTCATCTCACGATGAAATTGGCGGAATAATCAGCTACAGCGACTCCGGCATCGTCCCCAATACCACCTATCGCTATAGGGTCATGGCGTACAAGACCAGCACCACCTGTGGCTGGGATAGCAGCTACAGCGAGATCCAGGAAGCTACCACCAATGTTGCCGCCCCTACCGCACTCTCCGGTATTGCTGCTAATACCACCACCGTTACCCTGAACTGGCTGGATAAGACCCAGTCTGACAGCGGCTTCAAGGTTGAACGCTGTGCAGTTGGCGGCAGCTGCGCCACACCCATGGATTTCGTCTCCCTGGCACAGCCTGCCCCTAAAAGGGTCTTCTACAGCTTCAACAACACCCTGACCGACTCCTCGGGCAGCAACCTGCATCTTTCCGGCTCCACCCCGACCTATGACGAAGGCGGTCTGGCCCTTAGCACCACCACCGCGTTCCAGAGCGGTACCACCTCGATTCTCAACAACGATAACCATGCCATCGAGTTTGACTTCAAAATTCGCGCTACCAACTCCGCCTTCACCAAGATATTCGGCTACACTCCCGGCACCAGTGACAGAAGCCCCGGCATCTGGTTGAAGGACGGCAACAGCCCAACCCTTTACTGGCGCTATCACGATTCCGGCAGGGCCAATACCGGTGTCACAGCCCACGGCATTGATGGCGACAGCGGTATCCCCTTCACCGTTGGCCAGTGGTACCACGTGCGCGGGACCAAGAACGGCAATAGTTTCAAAATGTACGTGAACGGCATTCTTGTCTCCGACACCATAGTTGCCAATCCCAAATATGCCGGTGAGTCAGTCCTCTCCTTCGGCGGCGCCGACGTAACGATTAAGAACTTCAGCATCGACTGGAATGAGTCTCCCATCACCATAACCGACACCAGCGCCTGCAGTGATACCGCTTACAATTACCGGGTCAAGGCGGTCAATACCACCTCACACCAATACGACGGCCCCTATAGCCCTGCCTACACCATCGTCACTCCTGCCATAGGCAATAATTTAATACCCGCCAATACCGATTTCAACAATGGACTGAGCAACTGGAGTATCTGGGGAATTGGTGTCAGCGGAATCAATTCGACCATCTTCAGCGGCATGAAGAGCTTGAGGATCTCGGCAACCTTGCCCAGTGGCTCCCAGTCCACAGGAGTCACTCAGAATTTGAAGGCGGAGGATGTTGTCGAAGGACGCAGTTATAAACTTTACGCCAACATCAAGGTCAACCTGGACAAGACTGGTACCGGCACTACCCTGGCCTTCTGCCGCCTGGACAATACCAGCATCGGCAATCCGGACACCCTTGGCAGGGAGCTGCAGATAACCGCGGGCAGCGACTGGAACGACAAAACCTGGCACCATATGCCACCCCTGGATGTCACACTCAAGCCCGGCGTCACCTCTGCCAGGGTCATGTGCGGCATCTGGAGTTCCGACGGCCAGAACAAAACCCATACCGCCTATTTCACCGGTCTGCAACTGGTCCCGAACCCGGTCGTCCAGTTGACAGCGGCCCGCACCTCGGAAGCCCATGTCACTCTGTCCTGGAAGGACATAATCCCTGACAAGAGCGGATACCGGCTGGAGCGGTGCAACACGGAGACCTGCCAGGATGGCGACTTCATCCAGATAGGGGCGGACATGCCGGCAACCACCACAAACTTTATCGACGTCGTTCCCGCAGCCAATGCTACTTATACCTACCGGGTGAAGGCGGTCAAGACAGCAACCTGCAACTGGAGCGTCACCAGCAACAATGCGGCGGTCTTGACCGGTGTCACCGCCCCGGTGAATTTCACTGCCACTGCCGTTAATACCACCAGGATAGATCTGAACTGGAGCAACAACACCATGACCGAAACCGGCTTCACCCTGGAGCGATGCACCGGTCCGAATGCAACGACTATTCGCCTGATTTTATCCCTGCCTCAGCCCAGCCCGGTCCGGGTGCCACCAGTTTCTCCGACACATCTGTCTGCAATAACACCTCTTATCAATATCGGCTGAAGTCCTACAAGAAGGGCCTGTCCAAGGGGGGGGCAAGCAACTGCTGGTCCCGAAAGAAGGAGTTGACGATTGCAAATCATGTTCCTGCATTCCAGATGCGCTATACCGTAGTCAAAGACGACAATATGGAAGCCGACTACAGGGATATCAGGTTCTATGATGCCAATGCCAATATCGAACTGCCCTACTGGATTGAAAGCTATGATGCCACCTCAGCCAAGGTCTTGATCAAAACAGGAAGTTCCCAGGTCATCCAGATGTATTACGGCAACAACCAAGCCAGTGCCGTCAGTAATCCGCTGCAGGTATTCGACTTCTACGACGACTTTACCGGGACCACCCTGGACACCGGTAAATGGACCAAGAGTGACCCCACTGGCGTCATCAGCCAGAACAACGAACTGATTCTTGCCGGCGGGGCATCATGGACAACTGGTATTTACAGTGTGCCCAATTTCTCCCGCCCCTTCGTCTTTGAGGCCAGTGCCGCTACAGATACCGGAAGTATCAACTACAGCACCTTTGGCCTGAAAAGAGCTAATGCTGGCATCACTCTCTACGACTTCATCCACAACTTCTACATCTATTATTATGACGATATCCGTATTTATGAAGGTAACGGCGAGAGGCTCAATACCGGTCAGGCATTACCAGAAGGAACTTACAAATTCTTCAGGATTGAAACCCTGCCTACCGGGGCCAAATTCTATTATGGGAGTTCCTTCGATTCCGCGACAAAATATTATGACAGCAGCTACAATTCAGAGTCGTCCCTCAAGATCGGCATCAGCAACAACAGTCGTCCGATCAGATACGACAATGTCAGGGTTCGCCGCTATGCCGCTGTCGAACCAACCGTCTCGGCCACCGGTTCCGAGGAGATTCTGAGTGCTTGCCCGGTCTTTACCGTGGAGTGGGAGAGCCCCTCTGTCACTGCCCAGGAAATGACTCCGGAGCCGGTAGCCCCCACCGGACTTTCGCTGAAGGCGATCACCGATACCAGGATCGACCTGGAGTGGTCAGACAGCACTCCCGACGAAACAGGCTTCAAGGTCGAGCGCTGCGAAGATACCGGGAGCGGCTGCACTCCCCTCCCCATGACGCCCCCTGTGCTGATCGGCGCCAATCTGGCCAAATATGAGGATTTTGATGTTTCTGCTTCAGTTAAATACTGTTATCAGGTCAGAGCGACCAAGAACGTTACTTGTGGTTGGGATTCAGAGGCAACCAGTACCCAGTGTGCCAAGTCCATGCCC
>CAWAFF010000019.1:0-12690 GCA_963780945.1 uncultured delta proteobacterium
CATGTGTTGGCTGCGTTCGGTCTGGCAGGCAACAACAATGCCGGTGGGAATGTGGGTGATCCTGATTGCCGAGTCGGTTGTATTGACGTGCTGGCCTCCAGCACCACTGGAACGGAAGGTATCAACCCGCAGGTCAGTTTCAACAATTTTGACGTCGATATCATCCTCTATTTCCGGGAATACAAAGACAGATGCAAAAGAAGTATGGCGGCGGGCATTGCTGTCAAAAGGGGAAATTCTTACCAGGCGATGAATACCCGCTTCTGCCTTAATGTAGCCATAGGCATATTCGCCGCTGACGGAAAAGGTAACCCCTTTAACCCCCGCTTCGTCGCCGGCCTGATAGTCTGTGATATCCGTCTTCCATCCTTTGCGTTCACAGTATCGGAGATACATGCGCAACAACATTTCCGCCCAGTCCTGGGATTCTGTGCCGCCTGCACCGGAATTTATGGAAACAAAGCAAGAACTGGCATCATGGGGACCAGACAGCATCTTCTGGAATTCCGCCTGCACTACCCGCTTTTCCAATTCATCATTCAGTTCATGAACCTCAGCAAGAGTCGCTTCGTCCTCGGCCTCACTACCCAGTTCGATAAGAATGCGAATGTCATCCACCTGGCGATTGAGCCTGTCCCAACCAGACAAGGTCTTCTCCATCACCGTTCGCTCTTTGAGGACTTTCTGCGCTGCCTCATTATCGTTCCAGAAGTCGGCAGCAGCGATTTTTGATTCCAGCTCCAGGATATCCTCCCGCAAACTGTCTATGTCAAAGGGACCCCCGTAAACTATTGATTCGCTCTGCCATTGCTTCTACCCGTGCCACTTCTTCTCTGAACATCTTCTACTCCTGTTTTTCTTTATAATGATTAAAACAGCGCGTGTTCAGCTGTTTTTATTTTTTCTGAATACACGAATGATTAACACAGCGGATACCAGCAGGCAAGACCAGGCAAAAAAGTCGCCATACCTGGTATAAAAGGTCCGCCCCCCTCCCATGCGTACTTCGCCGGAGAGGAACGTTTCCTGGAACAGCGGCGTCATGCCGCGGATATGACCCTTACTATCGATGACTGAGGAAATTCCAGTATTGGCGGCCCGAACAAGAGGGACGCGATTTTCCACAGCCCGAAAGACGGTCATCGATAAGTGTTGGTATGGGGCAGAAGATCTGCCGAACCATGCGTCATTGGTGATACTGACAAGAAGACGGCTTCCGGCACGGACATACTCCCTGGCAAGCTCGGGAAAGATGCCCTCAAAGCAGATCAGGACCCCTAGCTCCCCCTTGCCGGTATTGAGTGGGGTTACTCTTGTCCCAGGGGAAAAATCACCGATGCCGGCCACCAGCTTGTTGACGAATGGAAGAAATTTCTGCAAAGGCACGTATTCACCAAATGGTACCAAGTGCATCTTATCGCTTCGGCCAAGGATTTCTCCATTGGGGGAAAGCAGAAAAGCGCTATTCAGGTAGCGCATTCTTTCATCCCCTTTTTCAAATGCCGGGCTGCCGACAACCATGCAACTCTTCAATTCGGCTGCCAGTGTCTTTATCCGTGCTGCGTATACTTCTTCTGTCTGTAGATAAAAGGGGAGCGCACTTTCAGGCCAGATGACCAGGCTGCCGCTGGTAGTGCAGGCCTTGCGGGTAAGGTTCTCATAAATGCTGACGGTGTTTTCCTGAAAGGCAGGGTCCCACTTCACATCCTGGGGGATGTTGCCCTGAACCAGAACTACTTTCAGCGATTCTCCTCTCTCGGTCTGGTTGAGGCGATAAAAACCATAGCCGATGGTAATCGCCATCAGTACCAGGAGAGTTAAAGCACTTCTGGTGGGATATGCTGCGCCGTCTTTATTGACTATACCCTTTACAATGCGGTAGATGGTGATGTTGGCCAGTGCAATAAGAAAACTGATTCCATAGACACCTGTGATGTCGGATATTTGAATGAGCGGCAGAGTGCGATACTGGGAATGCCCTAGCTCTGCCCAGGGAAACCCGGTAAGAACAAAGGCACGAATAAATTCAAACCCAACCCAGAGAAAGGGGAAAGAAAAAAGTGGTGAGATCCCTTTTTTTTCACCTTTGTTGACCAGATAGCATATAAAGCCTGTATAAAGCGCAATGTAGGCCACCAGCAGCAGATATAGACAGAAACTGACCATAATGGGGAGTTTTCCATAGGTGGTCATGACGATATTTACCCAATAGAGGATGCCCCCGTATGCAGTAAGTCCGCAGGCAAATCCCAATTTAAACGCAGCACCTGGGCTTTTTTTACCCATGGCCAGAAAAAGCGGCACGAATGCGAACCAGGCAAAGATCGAGATACCAGGCTTTGGAAAGGATAATGCCAGC
Source organism: uncultured delta proteobacterium (assembly GCA_963780945.1). Taxonomy (GTDB): domain Bacteria; phylum Desulfobacterota; class Desulfuromonadia; order Geobacterales; family Geobacteraceae; genus Geotalea. Next base: position 2,360 of record CAWAFF010000019.1, read on the forward strand.
AACAAACCTGAGGCGATCGCTAAAATATAGTCGCGGCGAGAAACGTTATTGTAAGAGGACATTTGGAGTGTGCTGAAGGCCACTAAGCGTCAATCTCCCCGGCCTGACTGCGTTTCCTCGTAATGCGAACCTTGCTGATACGTCTCTCATCGGCTTCCAGAACCGTCATGTGAATATGTCCGTTGTCAACTTCTTCGCCGCTGGCTGGAATGCGGCCAATCAGATGAAAAATCAACCCTCCTACTGTGTCAAATTTTTCCCTCTCCACATCGATATGAAAGTGCTCCTCCAGTTCCTCAATGGGGAAACGGGCATCAACAATCACCGAGCCGTCATCCTGTTCCACCAGCCATTCTTCTTCCACGTCATATTCGTCCTGAATATCCCCCACGATCTGCTCAAGGAGGTCTTCAATGGTCACCAGACCCGAAGTGCCACCATACTCGTCGATGACAATGGCAATATGAACTCTCTTCTTCTTGAATTCATGGAGCAACTCCTCAAGATTTTTGCTCTCAGGGATGAAATAAGGCGAACGGATGATCTTCTTCAAGACTACGACTGAAGCATCTACACTCCAGTATTTAAGCAGGTCCTTTGCGTAGATCAGGCCAATGATATTGTCAACGGTGCCCTCATACACAGGTATGCGCGAATGGCCGCAGGCAATGATGGCGCTAAGCACATCCTCGACTCCGTCCTCTATGCTGACGCATGCCATATCGGTGCGGGGCACCATTATTTCGCGCACTACAGTGTCGCCTAAAGCAAAGATGGAGCGGATCATCTGGTTTTCTTCCTCGTTGATCAACCCCTCTTCCTCACCGGCATTCATCAATTCCTGAATTTCCTCCTCAGTAACGCGCCTGCGCCCTGAGAGGAACCTGATGACTATATCGATGAGGCCCGGACTTTTTTTATCATTCTCACCTTCCAAAGATAGGTTTCCTCCACTTGTGTTATTGATCGAAATATATTTTTAAGCTGCCGCTTTAAACAAAAGCAGCACTGCAAGCGTAATTCCGGTTCCGGTAAGCGCGCCAAAGACAACCTCGCGCAGTGAGTGAATATTGAGCAAAAGCCGCGAATGGCTGACCATGATTGCCAGAGCGATAGTCAGCAAGGAGATTATTGGATCCTTGGTGGTAAGTGAAACCGAAGTTGCAATGGAAAAGGCCAAAGCAGCATGCCCACTGGGTAGGCCCCCCTGCAAGGGGGTTCCACTTTTGTTTCTGGTTTTTATGATAATGACGACAATCACTACCATCAGCATCGCAACCAGGGTCCCCATCTCGTTTGGGGTTCCTATCATGCCAAGCACCTCCTTGTAAACAGGGAAAATATAGTGGGAAAGAATCAGATAGCCCATTATTCCCGTCCCGATGGCAGCAACAAGGACAGCTCCGGCAGCAATATCCTTGGCTATTTTAGCCAGCGGATGATAATCGGGCGAGACAAGGTCCACCACCACTTCGATGGCAGTATTCATAAGTTCGGCGAAAAGGACGAAGGAAACCGACAGGGCAAGCAGAATGAATTCCAGGGCCGTCACCTTCAAAAACAGCGTCGCTACCAAAATAACCAGCGCCGACAGAAAGTGGTTACGCATGTGCTTTTGAGTCCTGGCCGTATACAGGATTCCCTCAATGGCACAATTGGCAGAATCTATAAAGCGCGTCGGTTTCAATAATAATCCAGTGGGCGCGATTTCTGTCGAGCCCTTTGGCTGATCATGTTCGTTTGGGGCCTGTAAAGTCACCTACACCAACCCATCATGTTCCAGCAGCGCAAATATCTCTCGTTCCCTGGCTTCCATCCTGACGGCTTCCGCATCACCACTGCGTTCATGATCATAACCGGTGATATGGAGAATGCCATGGAGCAGAAGGAAGGACAGCCTGCTAAAAAAAGGTATGCCTGCTTCTGCAGCCTCACGGCCGGCAGTGTCGGCACATATTACCACATCCCCAAGCACGTCCGGATTCAGCTCGCAAAAGTTTCCTTCCTGCATGGCAAAGGAGATGACATTGGTGGTCTTGTCCCTGTCGAGGTAATCCCGGTTGAGACGGCGGATGGTACGATCACCGACTACGCTGACCGAAAGCTCGCTGTCAGGACATCCCAAGTCGCTTAAGATCCTCTCCGCCACTTTTCTTAGGTTCTTCGCTTCGATCGGCCAGCGTCTTTGTCGATTGGCTATCGCTATCCTCAATGGTTTTTTTTCCTCCGCTTCCCTTTTCCTTGTAAGCAGGCTCAGGATAATCGATACGCTGATGATAAATACCAGCCAATATCCTGTTGAAGCTCTTGGCTATTTCATGCAGATTCTTCAGCGTCAGCTCGCATTCATCCAGCTGGCCGTCTATAAAAATATTGTTGATTATCTTCTGCACCATACCCTGAATGCGGGCAGGGGTGGGATCAGTCAATGTCCGTGAAGCAGCTTCGACACAATCTGCCAAAAGAACCAGCCCCGCCTCCCGCGTTTGGGGCTTTGGTCCTGGGTAGCGAAAATCCCTCTCATCGACCCCCTGCTGGTCTGACGTAGCCAGCCCCTTCGCCTTCTGATAGAAAAAAGTTATCAGGGACGTACCGTGTGACTGGCGGATTATGTCTATGATTGCCTGGCCCAGGTGGTTCTCCTTGGCCAGTTCGACCCCTTCTTTTACGTGTGAAATCAGTATCAGAGCACTCATGTTGGGTGAAAGCTTGTCGTGCCTGTTTTCCCCACCCCCCACATTTTCTATGAAATAAAGAGGCTTGCTGCTTTTGCCCACATCATGGTAATAGGCAGCCACTCTTGCCAGAAGCGGATTGGCATTAATCGCTTCGGCCCCAGCTTCCACAAGATTTCCAACCACCACACTATGGTGGTAGGTGCCTGGTGCACGGATCATAAGCTCCCGCAGTACCGGGCTGTTAAGATTGGCCAATTCCAGAAGCTTGATATCAGTAGTGTAATGAAAGAGTGCCTCAACCAGGGGAATGGTGCCGGTAACGCAGACAGCATTTAAGATCCCTCCGAAAACAGCAAAAACCAGGCAGTATCCTGTCTGCATGGTAAAAGCACTGTCGCTAAAAAACTGAAATGAGATAGCCATGGCCGCGTTGACGACACTGACCTTCAAGCCGGACACATATATGGCGCTGCGTTCCTTGCACTGACGCACCCCATGGGCTCCAACAATCCCCCCCAAGAGAGCGTAAATGACAATGGGCAGGTTGTTGTTGAACATGATCCCCAACAATGGCGCACATACCGCACAATAGACTAGCGCCACCTCTGAATTGAGAATAATGCGAACGATGATGGCGCTGGCAGCAAAGGGAAAGACATAAAAATAGTCGGCAGTATCAATAAAGGGAAAAAGGCTGCCCATGACAGTGGACACAACTGAGGCTATTTTGAGAACAATGAAGTTACCAATGGTCAACAGGGTGAGTAGCAGGATGTCCTTGTTGGAGGGCTGGAATTTACGGATATTTTTGCGGGCAAAGCGATAGGGAAAATAGAACAGAATCAGCACCAGACCCATAATTCCGACGCCCATATAAAACCGATCAATACCGCGGGACTCGAAGATATTGTCCAGCTTGTTTGCCTGTTCCTGGGAAATCCTCTCCCCGACCCTGACAATCATCTCCCCTCTCTTCACCTGAAAGAGCACGGGACGGATTGCAGATCTGGCTTCAAGCTTCAACTGTTCAGTCGCCTCACCATCGAAAATCAGGCTGGGAGAGATCATCCTGCCCAGGACTTTTTTGATAAGCGCATTATCGCGGGGACTCTCCGAAGTAAGCTTCATACCGGCAAGGGCTTTTCGCGCCTCATCCAGATCCATGTAACGGGACTGATCACCAGCCGCAACTTCACGCTTTGTTTCCAGATCTATAACAAGAAGTCCGTGGCCCAGGTCGGCTGAAAAATCTTCCCGATCTTTAACGATTTTACGCTGATAAAGGGCCGAGACAAGGCGTTCGATTTCTACCTGCAAGGGCTGGCGGGATTTAAATCGGGCGATGGCTGCAATCTCTTCAGCAGAAACAGAACCATCCTGAACCAGCGCCCTGCTCACTTTTTGCCGGAAATCCTCTCCTTTGGCCTCATCACGTTCCAAAGCCTTGTTTATCAATGAAATTCCGTGTTCAAAACGGCGGGCTACATCCAGAGCTGCAGCCGCATTCAAACTATAGACATAGGGCGCAGCGGCTTCGGCCTCTGAACGTTTTTCTTCAGAGAGGGGGCGATCTTCAAGGAGATAGTCCTGGGTGGCCCTTATGTCGGATTTTGCAATATCGCCGGCATTATATTTGATTGCCAGAAACTGATGACTGGGGATGATGAGTAAGGTGAGAAAAAGAGCTGAGGCTAGTAATAGGATAAAACGCCAGCGTTTTTCATATCGGGAATCTGATATTTTATCAAGAATCGACCCCAGACACTTCTCGCCAAGCAGAGCAAGCAGACCTTTGGATTTTTTTTCTTTATCGCCGCTTTCAGTGGGCATTCTGAGCATAATTCCCGTAATCGACCGATTGTTTTTAAATCAAACGATCTAAAGTCAACAGAAGGCCTACCCTAAACACAACAGTAAGCCGTGAAGCACTACTAAATGAAATTACCGTTGAACATAAGCGTTCAATATAGCCTTATCCCCCATACACTGTCAACTTAAACCATGGTTCGCCTGCCGGCAAAAAAATACAAAACTACTTCCATTTACCCCGAACTATGATATATAAGGAGGGTTAATCTTACAGGCCGATCAGCCTGTCAAAAAACTTTAATTGGGGGGAATGATGAGCCAGATTACAGACGTTTACGCCAGAGAAATTCTCGATTCAAGGGGCAATCCAACACTGGAGGTTGAGGTCTTTTTGGAGTCGGGATCCATGGGAAGAGCGGCAGTCCCATCCGGCGCCTCTACAGGTGAACGTGAAGCATTGGAATTGCGCGATGGCGATAAAGCACGTTACCTGGGCAAAGGGGTACTGAAAGCGGTTGCCAACGTCAACGATATAATCGCCGAAGAGGTAATCGGCATGGAAGCAACCGATCAGGCAGGTATTGACCGGAAGATGCTCGAGCTAGACGGAACAGAATTCAAATCCAAACTCGGCGCCAACGCCATCCTCGGCGTCTCCCTGGCCGTGCCAAGGCTGCCGCCGAAGAGGCCGGTCTCCCGCTTTACCAATATATCGGCGGGCAGCAACGCCAAGGAACTGCCGTTGCCGATGATGAACATCATCAATGGCGGCGCCCACGCCGACAACAACGTCGATATCCAGGAATTCATGATCATGCCGGCCGGCGCGATCAACTTCAAGGAAGCGCTGCGCATGGGCGCCGAGATCTTCCACGCCCTCAAATCGGTGTCTGAAAGCCAAAGGCTACAATACCGCAGTCGGCGATGAAGGGGGCTTCGCGCCCAACCTCAAGTCGAATGAGGAAGCGTTGCAAGTGATCATGGAAGCGATCGTCAAAGCCGGTTTCAAGCCGGGGGAAGATGTCCTTCTCGCCCTCGACGTTGCTTCTTCCGAACTCTTCAAGGACGGGGTCTACACCCTGGAGAATGAAGCAAAGCCGAAGAAGACTCCGACCGAACTCATCGATTTCTATGAGAATCTCGTCAACAAATATCCGATCATCTCCATCGAAGACGGCATGGCCGAGAACGACTGGGACGGCTGGAAACAGATGACCGAGCGCCTCGGCAAACGCATCCAGATCGTCGGCGACGACCTCTTTGTCACCAATCCTAAGATCCTCAAGGAAGGGATCGATAAAGGGATTGCCAACTCGATCCTGATCAAACTTAATCAGATCGGCACCTTGACCGAAACCCTCGACGCCATCGAGATGGCCAAGCGAGCTGGCTACACCACCGTCATCTCCCACCGTTCCGGGGAGACCGAAGATACCACCCTGGCAGACCTCTCCGTTGCGGTCAATGCAGGCCAGATCAAAACCGGATCGCTCTGCCGCACCGACAGGGTTGCAAATATAATCAGCTCCTGCGCATCGAAGACGAGCTCGATTCAGTCGCCGTGTTCCGTGGCAAAGAGGTGTTTTACAACTTGAAGAACAAGTAGACGCTCTTTATTTCCTGCTTTCCCTTGGGTAGATGTCCTCATTGAGGCTCTACCCATTTTTTTATCCTAAGTACCTGAAACAGCTAAAACAAAGCTTGAATTCCCCCTTGACTTATATTCTCCGGGGAGTATCATTTAACCATAAGGTAATTGTTTTTTGCTCTTTCAAAAATGGTGTTACATGGGGCAACGCTGAATAAGCAGTTCATACTACATCCGTCATGAGCGTCAAAACCTCTAGAAAAAGGGGAGGTAGCCCGTCAAAAGGTTACACGGTCTCGCAAGGAGCATGTAACCTGGAGTTCGACTGCCATCCACCGTCGGATATGTTGAAAGAGCCCGTTATGTAACACCAGAAAAAGAGACGCCCGGGGAAAAACCCGGGCGTTTTTGTTTTTAGCTGGTCAAATCATGGATCACTTCCTGCCCATGCCAATCGTTTAAATGTCGCCTTTGACACCCTTCAATTCAATCGGAGAATTGCCGGTAACTGACCTCAAGGACGGTGAAAGTCCCCACTCCGGCAGGCCTGCGAACTACAACTTCATCACCCTCCTGTTTGCCAAGAAGTGCTTTCCCCACTGGCGAGTCAACACTGATATAACCTTTAGCAGGGTCAAACTCATCCGGGCCGACTAGCCGGTAGATGGCTTCGATTCCCTCTTCATTTTCCAGCCTCACCCATGCCCCGAAAAAGATCTTTCCCTTCCGGTCTGGCTGATTTTCCACAACTGTCAAGCTTTCAAGCCGTTTCATGAGAAAACGTACTCGTCGATCAATCTCTCGCAGGCGCTTTTTGCCGTAAATGTATTCGGCGTTCTCAGAGCGATCCCCTTCAGCTGCAGCATCTGAAACTGCCTGCGTCACACGGGGACGTTCTACCTTCCACAGGTATTCAAATTCATCCCGGAGGCATTTTACTCCTTCAGGAGTTATATAATTGGAGCTTGACATTGATTATCCCATGAACTACCAGCAAATGAAGTCTATCAATTTTTATTTCCCTTTTATCAGGGACCCTTTTAAGGAGGATTGCATGAAGGTGATGGCATGCTTCGATGGTATTAAGATCGAGGGCACAAGCCCATGCTTCAGGCTCCACCCCATCTATTGCGGCTAAATCAGTTCAGCAGAATGTAATCTGCGTCGTCGATTACCACGTTACCTGGCGTCAGTTCCGGGAATTCAGGCAGAATCACCTTATATGACAACTTTGAAACACGTTCAATCTCAGCAGGAATGCCACTTTTAAAGGCATGACCTGTCCCTGTCAAAACGACCATTGTTCGATCCTCATTTTTTTTCAAATAGTCCACAATCCCTGATGCCATGGTCGTATTCCACAATCTCTGCGCTTCGCAAAACCGGGTGAAGGTTTTGTCACTTTTATTGTGGGATGCATAGACCTGCCTGATGAAAGCCATATATTTGGGATCCACATTGCAGGAAACACCTGCAGGGATATTTTTAAGCTCCTTTTTCGTCAGTGATGCAAATCCTCGGCGGGCGACCTTTTTGGTGATCTTCGGATCAATGTTCAGGCCAATGAGCGGGATCCGGTCGTCTCGTAGAGTAGAGAAAAAGTACCTGTACAGAGGCCACGGCACCTGCCAATTCTTGTAGTAAATCCTGACAAAGCTTGATTTACTCATGGTCCCGCTTGTCCAGCGATCCAGGTGTCGTTGGCTTTCGGCTGTAAACATCTCCGCGCCCACGGCAATGGGGCTTCAGTTTGTCGGTAGGCGTGGATAATAGCTAGCTGCAGCTGATGATGTTCGGGGCTGTCGTGGGATTCGCCGATGATGACAACCTGTGTTCCTTTCAGCTCATTCATCATCTGCTGAAATGTGATCGTGGCTCCATCGCTGACACGGTAAATCGGTTGGTCGTTGGTGATGTGTCCATGGGCAAACCAGGCACCATGAAGAAGAACGTAATACTGAGGGTTGCAAGAAAGCCTGACAATGCCGACCATGATTTAGGCATAGGATGATCCCCCCTGAAATTAGCGCGGAACAGCCTGGCTTTGATTGTCAGATCACAATGCGGAAACTGCCAGATAGATTCCCCGCGGCGTGGATTCTACTACCAGAACCTCCTTTTGCAGAGCATCTTCCAGATCGTCAACGGTTTGATCATCAAGGAAAACACCTTCCCCTTCTTTAAGCATAACATCCGGAACAAGAATTACATCTCCCAACTCAAACGTCTTCAGCCCCTCAATTATATCGCTGCCCGAAACCAACCCGGTGACAGTAACGCTTTCGCCGAATAGCCGATTTTTGACTGCAACAACCGTAAAAGTAATCCCGGTCTTGGCACCCAAGCGAACCAGGAACTCAGCAAGGAAGGGGTATGGCGATTCCCCGGTGACAACGGTAACCAGCGCCGGTTTCAGATTGTTGGCCTCCCGGACAACCTCCTCAGCCTCATCAAGAAAAAGCGGCACCATCCCCACTCCGTTTTCAATCTGGGGAAGGTCCCCATACTGATCCAGCGAAGGAAAAGAGATGCCTGCCTTGATATAAAATTCATCGGCAAAAAAAAGGAAAGGGGCGTTCAACCGCTTGGCCAAGTCTGTGAGTTTAGGCTGCCATTCAGCAAGCAGAGCGGCTGCATACTCTTTAGTTACCGCCCGTAGTGGGGGCAATCCCTTACGGTGCCGGGTAGGCCGACAGGCACGACTGCCAGGGACGCTACGCTGGGATAGAGGGAGGCCAGATCGCCAACTGTCTGCTCGAAAATTGCACCATCGTTGATGCCTGGACAGAGCACCACCTGGGTATGCATGGTAATACCGGCCGCCGCCAACTCCTTCATCACCTGCAGTATTTGAATAATTCCGTGCTTGCCGAGCAAGTTTTCCCGCACCCCTGCATCAGTTGCATGTACTGAAACATAAAGGGGAGAAAGTCTTTGGGCCTTGATCCGCTCAATATCTGTTTCATTGATATTGGCAAGGGTCACATAATTACCATAAAGAAAGGAGAGCCGGTAATCCTCATCCTTGACGTAAAGTGGACGTCGCAGACCTTTGGGCAACTGGTGAACGAAACAGAAAATACATTTATTGCCGCACTGGGCAGGAGTCGGCGCTTAAAAATCAGGCCCAGCGGTTCCGACTCATCCCATTCTTCACCTCAATTTCCCAAATTTCGCCGTCCGTTTTCTCCACCTCAAGGGTCAGTTCCTCATCGGCGGAAAAGAAGTTGTAGTCAATGATATCCCGAAGAAGATGACCATTAATGGCGACAAGCCGGTCCCCCGCCTCGATTTCGACCTCTTCGGCAACGCTTCCCGGCACTACATTTTCAATAAGCAGACCTGTCATCAGACACCTTTATAATAGGGCGTGCTCCGGTAATAATCGAGAATTGACCGGGAAAAGACATTGAGAACGGCAGTAACCGGCACAGCCAGCAGCATGCCGAGGATGCCAAACCATTCAGCACCGATAAATAGTGCCAGAATCGTGACAACAGGATGCAGTCCCACCTTGTTACCGACAATTTTGGGGGTAATGATGCCCCCCTCTGCAGCCTGCACCAGCATGAACCAACCCAGACAGAGCAATGGGTGCAGGAAATCATGAAATTTGAGAAAGGCCATGAGCATTGAAAAAATAATACCCAATAAGGTGCCAAGATAGGGAACGATAAACAGGACCCCAGCCATGGTGCCGATGACGATTGCCAGATCGATACCTATGAAGTAAAGTCCCACGCTGTAAAGAATGGCCAGGATCGCGCAAAGCATCAACTGGCCACGGACGAAGGCGGAAAGCACCTCATCCACCTCGGCTGCTTTTTCGAAGACCTGTGGCCTGAAACGTTCCGGGACAAGATTCAGCAACGTCGCCTTCAGTTCCGGCATATCTATCAGAAAATAATAGAGATAGATGGGGGTAATGAAATAGCCAAGAACAGAAAGAACAAAAACCAGTGTGGAGCCGAAGGCCCGCGTGACAACGGCAAAGGTTTCCTTGAATAGGCTGAAGGATATGCCGCGTAACTGTTCCAATGCCTTTTGCAGTTGCAGGTAGGCCTTCTCCGGCGTTTCAATGTCCAAATAGCTTTTGACGGGAACAGGAATATATTCGTACAGTCGGTTGGCATATTCCGGAAGATTGATCTGAACCGAGCTGAATTCGGTTTTGAGGGAAGTAATGAAGAACAAGACGCCGAGCGATACCATGAGTACCAGGAAGAGAAACACACAAATGATGGCCACGGTACGGT
>CAWAFF010000020.1:0-17548 GCA_963780945.1 uncultured delta proteobacterium
GCAAAGGTCATTGTGCAGGAGTCACTGCCGGGCTGGCAAAGCACCCGGAGATGGCCAGGAGGGTGCAGAGGAGAACACAAAATCTTGTGAGAGTTTTTTGCATGTTGTTCATAGATAACCTCGGTAAAGTGGTCTTTGGCTACGTAATCTATTTTTGATGACGTTTGGTGATGACGCCAACGGTGCGGTTGGTGGGCACGCGGTATTTGTTGGCGACGCGCAGGACGTCATCCGGGGTTACCTTTGCCACATTGCGCCGGTGCTCGATCAGGTAGCGCCAGCTGCCGGTGGTTGCTTCGTATTCGGTGAGATTTCTCGCCAGACCGCCATTGGAAATCATCTGCCGGGACTCCTCATATTCCAGCTTGTTCAGGATCTGCTTTAGTTCCTGCCCGGTTACAGGCTCCTTTTTAAGCCGTTCCAGTTCCTCAAGGACCGCTTCCTCCACTTCCTTGACCGTGTGCGGGTCCCTGGGGGTTGCATACAGCACGAACAGGTTTGGGTAACGAGTGCCAGGCGCATTGAAGGAACCGGCTTCCGTTGCCAGCTGCTTCTCCACCACCAGCTTTTTATGGAGGCGTGAGGTTCGCCCGTCTGCCAGCAGCATGTCTATTACATCGAAGACATAGTCATCGGGAGACGGAAAAGTCGGCTTGTGGAAGGCCATCATCAGCTGCGATTCGGCGTCCGCCAGCACTTCGAGCCGCTTTTCTCCCAGCTGCTGGGGTTCTTCCACTGCAACCGGCTGTACCGGGGTGCCTGGAGCAATGTCGCCAAAATATTTTTCCACCAGGGCAATGGTTTCGGCAGTTTTGATGTCACCGACAATGGCCATGATGGCGTTATTCGGGGCGTAATATTTATGGAGAAAGGCCTCGGCCTTGGTGCGGGAGAGGTTCTCGATGTCGGACATCCAGCCGATGATGGGTTGGCCGTAAGGATGGGCGACGAAGGTGGTGGCAAGGAAATTCTCCCAGAGCTGCCCTTCCGGTTCCGTATCGTAAGAACGACGGCGTTCTTCCATGACCACGTCCCGTTCGGTATAGAACTCGCGCAGGACAGCATTTTTCATGCGGTCCGATTCAATGGCCGCCCACAACTCCATCTTGTTGGCCGGCATATTGATCAGGTAGGTAGTGCCGTCCTTGCCGGTGAAGGCATTATAGCCGGAGCCGCCATTTCTGGCATATATCTGGGCGAATTCTTCTTTCACCACAAATTTCTCCGCTGCTTTTTCCAGGGTGTAGAGCTCTTCTTTCAACTTTTTGATGACTTCCGGATTACTGTTTTCCCTTCTGGATTTCTCCAGCATCAGGGCCGGGCAGTCTGCTCGATCTTGCAGGACCGGCTTCTCTGCTGCGAAGTCGGTGGTGCCAAGGGTCTTGGTGCCTTTAAAGAGCATGTGCTCCAGCAGGTGGGCCAGTCCCCGCTCATCGCTTCGTTCATCGACGCTGCCGACCCTGTATCTGATCCAGGTGGCAACGGTCGGCGAGGTATGGCGCTCGACCATGAGCAGCTTCAGGCCGTTCTTCAGGGTATATTCCTGTACCTTGTCCTCAAGTCCCTGGCCACAGGCGAGGGAAGCGAAAAAGGAGATGCACAGGACAGTGAGGAGAATCCGCTGCAATGCATTCATGATGGTGAACCTCTCAATGTTGATGGAATTTTTGTGGAAGCCGCTAAGATAGCACCAAGGTCAAAGCCGTGCAATGGCTAAAACTGCGGAAGCGGCTGCCATGCAGCTTTAGGTGTAGCTAGTATCTTTGTTTTGTTTAATTAAACTTTCGCCCAGACCAATTGCTATTGGTTGGGTTGAAGTTTTTTGATGTGGTGAATGGTGTCCAGGGATTCAAAGAATGCCTCGACAATATCCGGGTCGAACTGTTTCCCGGATTCTTCGCGCAGGGTGTCCAGGACCTTGTCTTCACTCCAGGCTTCCTTGTAGCATCTAGGGGAGCAAAGTGCATCGTAGACATCGGCAATGGCGACAATTCTGCCGAAGAGAGGTATCTCTTCCCCCATCTTGCCGACGGGCCTGCCATTGGCATCAGCCTTGTCCGGCAATGGCAGTCCGTGGCAATGGTCCACAATGCCCGGGTAGCCGCGTCCGTCCCATCGCTCATGGTGGTTGAGAGCTACAATATAGGCGGCCTCGTCGATGTCCGAATAAAGCTCGGCGAAGAGCTGGGCCCCAAAAACCGTGTGCTGTTTCATGATGCCAAATTCTTCCTCGGTAAAACGACCCGGTTTCTTCAAGATCACGTCGGAAATGGCCACCTTGCCCACATCGTGGAGCATGGCTGCCATGCGCAGGATATCCTTGTTCCGTTCGATCTCTTCCGTTGGGAGCCCTTTTTTCAGTGCCCATGTTTCGTAGATGGTTGAAGAATAGGCGCCGACCCTTTTCACATGGGGGCCGGTTTCATGGGGATCGCGTAACTCCGCCATCATGTTCATGCGCATGATGATGCCACGGGTCAATTTGGCCCGCTCCACGGCATTTGCCGCATTGTTGGCGAAATGGACCAGCAGCGGTTCGTCCTCCACCGCAAAGGGAATTGTTTCACCACATGAATCTTTGGCATTAATCAGTTGCAGAACCCCGCTAGTCTCGCCGCGTGCTGCTTTGAGCGGAAAAGTCAGAATGGAACGGGTCCTGTAACCGGAGAGCTGGTCATAGCTTTTGTCGAAGGAAAAAGGCACATCAGGAGAGAGATGATAGACATCGGCAATATTTACGGCTTGACCTGTGGCTGCCACATGGCCGGCAATGGAATGATGATCGATGGGGATAGAAAAGGTGGAGTAAATGAGCTTTTTCCCCGGAGGCAGATTCTTCTCCAGCGTCTCATTTTGGGTGTAGCTGAACAGCAGCCTGTCGTTCTCCCTGATGTATATTGAGCCTGCATCCGCATTGGTAAGGCCCCTGGCCTCAAGCAGAATCTTTTCCAGCAGGAGATCAATGTCATTGATACGCGAAATTTCCAGACCTAGGTTGATGATATGCTGCAGTTTGCTGTTCATGTCTGCCATCATTTCTCCCTGAGTGAAGGCAGCGATAGCTCCCACTGCCGTCCTCATTATAAGAGGTTCTTTTGATGTTTCCAGACATTTTTTTTGGCTGCCCATTTTCAAGCTTATTTAAGTTTTCCCGAAGGAGGACAAAAGGAAGAATTGACAATCAAATTAGTTTGATCTAATCTTCTGGCCAGTGTTCAATGTGGAGGCAGGCCATGAATAGAAAGCACCACCTGGTCCGGCGGCTTCATCGTTGGCTGATCCCGGTCGTAACCCCTTTCCTTGTCTTTGGCATATGCTGGGCCGCAGACCGTCAAGAACTGGGGGAGCTTTTGAACCTTGTCCCTTCTGCCGGTCCTGCAGAACAATATGGGAATGTGATGTTGCGTCACAGGAGCAAAAAGGCCAAGATGCCTCCGGTGGTCTTTCCGCACTGGGTCCACCGTAGCCGTTATGTCTGCAGTGTATGCCATACGGGCCTTGACTTCGCCATGCGTTCCGGCGGAAGTGGCATCACCAGAGAAAAATACCTGTCTGGTAAATACTGCGGTGCCTGCCACAATGGCGTTCAGGCCTTTACTGTCAAAGATGGGCAGACAAGGCAGTGCCATCGGTGCCACCTGAAAGACACCGCGGAACTGAACAGCAGGTTCAGGGCATTTGCAGGCGGGCTTCCGACCACACAATTCGGCAACAGGATCGACTGGGCTGCTGCTCTGGCTGATGGCAGCATTACCCCCGCCAAAAAGCTTGCCGGGAAAACCCTTCGATCACCAGAGGCACTGCAGAAAGATCTTAATCTGGGCACAACTGCTCCCCGTAGCAAGGTTTCCTTTTCCCACGAGAAACATTTGGTAGAGATGGATTGCAACACCTGTCATCCCGAGGTCTTCAACGTCAAAAAGAAGGGGACGACGCTATTCTCCATGGAGTTAAACCTATATGGTCAATTTTGCGGTGTCTGCCACATGCGGGTGGCATTTCCAATGACTGATTGCCGCAGGTGCCATCCGGACATGAGCAGTAACAGTTCAGCTTTTTGAGTTCTTCTCTCCGCACAGCTACCCCTCGTTAATCTCTGCCGTATCCACTCTCTTCTGCAAAAGAAACCCCGTCTCTTACGAGACGGGGTAATTTGTTACAGATCAGGTTACTCCCAACTAAAGCTACCTGCGAATGAAACCACCGGGGGCGGTTCTGGTGAGGTAGGACTTCAGGGTAGTAATGCTGATATCGGGTCCAACCTGGCCAGGATAGCTCGTCGGACGAGCAGTCGAGTAATCGGTGAACTTGATTACCTGGTTCTGGTCAGGATATACCACGGTCCGATCGCCCACATCGCCCTTCTGCAGATAGACGATTGAGTCAGCGATCAGAGCACGACCGAAGGAACGGTTATGAACATGGGAGCCCTTCTCGGCAAGAAGAAGCTTCAGGTTCATGGCTGTACCACGGGTCTTGTTATTGTCAATTACGCCGGCCCCACCAAACGTGGTGCCGATCGTTGCATCGAAGCTGCCGGAGAAGTACGGATAGGCGTCGGTATAGTTGATGCCGTACTGGGCCAGCTGCCACTTGTAGAAGTCGAACATGCGGTACCAGATTTCCTTCTCTTCGTCGATGAACTGCTCGATGGTGGCCACAGGGGAATCCCCGTTTGCTTTGTGGCAGCCGAAGCAGGTGCGGGTCATGGCTTTGCCGCTGACCAGATTGGTTGCGCCGGCCATGCTGGCGTTAGCCACTTCGGAAGCGCCAAAGGTGTGGGTGTTTTTAGGACCCAGGTGGCAGGCAACACACTGGCCCTTGCTGCCGGTGTTGTTGGATACACCGGCAAGGTCATTATTGCCGCTGCCGCTGTAATTGTCCATACCGAGTCTGCCGTGGCTCCAGTTGGCAGCTTTGCCTGTTTTTCCAGCTGCGCCGTAGGTATTGTAGCGGACGCCTGAGGTGTAGAACTGGAAGCCGCCTTTGCCGTAGAAAACTGCGGCGGCAGACAGGTAATGGGGGTTGGTGAAGCCTTTGCCGGCTGCGTTAGTCGGGTTGCCGGCGATAAGGGACTCGCCGTTTTCCCGCGAAGCATGGCACATGATGCAGACGTTAGATTCGCCCACATCGGGGAAGGTCATTACCGCTTTCGGGGTGTTGCCGGCTACGCCAAGGGGTACGGTAACCGCTCCGCTGTTGCGGACGCTGGTTTTCCATGTTGTGCTGCTGTGGCAGGCGTTGCAGCCCAGTACTTGCTTTGTGGTATCCCCCGCAACCCCGTAGGCGTTCATGCTGGGTGCAGCGGTACCTGCAGCAAAGGTTGCGCCGACGTTGTCAACGAAGCCCTTGGTGGTGTGGCATTGGACACAGCCCTGACGGGTTTTGAAGTCATAGTCGGTCCAGGCCATACCGTTGATGCTGCCGTGTGCTGACTCGGCATAATCGGTGATAATCGTGCCGCCAGGGCTGTCAGTGCCATGGCCGTAACCGTGGCAGTAGTTACACTGGGTGTTAGGTGTGACAAATTGAGCCTGGGTAAATGTCTGGCCAGGGACAACAGCACCATTGGTGTTGTAATGTGGTGCCTGCTCAATGCCAGGGACCGCTTCAGCGCCCAAAGTGCTTCCTGTGCCGAAGTGACAGCCCATGCAGCCGGGGTTGTTCAGCTGAGCCACTGCCAGGTCGCTTTTTCTGACAACAGTGATTGTTCCGGCAATGGCCATCGTCTGGATGGTTGCGGCTGACGAGTCATTTATGTCGTTGTCGTCCAGCCAGTCGATAGAGTCGTTGATAAGCCGTCTTGAGTAGGCCGGATTGTGAACGTAAGCGGCCTTGTCTGCGGTTTTGAAGAGGTACCAGTTGAACCATGCGCCGATGTTCTTCTCGGCGATGGTGTTGTCCTTGCTGCCGCGGCTCATGTCGAAGGCTTTGCGTTCAGCAATGACATTGATGCCGTCCTGGGTGAAGCCCTTCTGGACGAGCAGTTTGCCAAGCACCATTACTGCTGCATTGAATTCATTCTTCTTCGCCTGGATATCCTGATAGGTGAAGGCAACCGGGTGACAATTGGCACAGAGCGTGGTGGCGATGCCGTTGATTTGACCGGTAATTGCATCTGCCGTTACGGATTCCAGAGAATGTGATTTTGCTGAGGTCATATGGCAGCCGGAGCAGTTACCGGAAGTAATCCCGGTGTTGTTGTAGCCGGTGCCGGTGCCGTAGTTTCCGATGCGGATGTGCCGCATGCGGTCCTGGTATCCCTGGGCCGAGGCAAATTCATAACCACCCTTGCCATCGACGATGGCTGCAGGCTGTGCCTCATGGGGATACATTGCCGTACCAACAGAATACTGCTTGAAGGCACCCTGGGCAAACAGTGCCTTGATGCCGGCTCCTGCAGCACGCTGGCTGTGGCAGGGGAGACAGATGTTGGAATTCTTGTTGTTGGTGAATTCAAGAGAGGTAACCATCTTGGCCGGTGCGATGGTCGGTGTGCTGTAGCCATAGAACGATTTAACCTTGGTGAAGCCAGCTGGCATTGGCCGTACTGTGCCCGTTGAACCGGTGTGGCAGCCGTCGCAGGTTAAGGGCGCGCTGGCTTTGTCCAGAGTTTTGGCATCGGGATCCAGATAAACCTTGCCAATATTGCTGAAGCCGGAATCCCAGAACTGGGCAAATCCGCGCGAGCTATGGCAGCGGATGCAGTTGGTTTTCTGGGGGGAGACCATATAATTTACGCCGTCAGTTCCCTGGTTATTCCAGTTGTGGCTGGCATCACTCTTCCAGGGTATTGCTGTGATGTCGCCGTGGCCACCTTCGGCCCATTCGGCGTTGATGGTGTTGTTATGATAATGGCAATCGGCGCAGGTGGCTCCTCCGGCGGTGATGTAGGAAGCGGTTGGGAAGTAGCCGTTAAGGTCGGCAATGCCGGTCTGGAAGTGTGGAGCTTTACCTGTCAGATCAACATTATAGATGCCGTAGGGGGACCCGGGTGTATGGCAGGTGTTACATACGTCCGAGTAGTTGGCAGAGTCAATGGGGTTGCCAGGCATCTGATTATCTGAACCGATATGGCACCCTTCGCAACCGTTGTTGGAATGGGCGCCGCTGTTATGGGTCGAAGCTTTCCAGCCGTTTACGATGGCTGCTCCGGCGGTATTGGAGTTGTGACAGCCAATACAGGTAGCGGATGCGTCTTCAGGGCTTTTGACCACTTTTATGGCAATGTCACTGGTGGATATGGTTCCACCATTGGCTGCTGCCAGTTTTATGAAATAGCTCCCCAGCTTATCGGCAGTGAAGGTGGGATTTACTGCTGCCGGATCTGATAGAACAGCCAAGCTGCCTTCGGGGATGCTGTTGAGCGACCAGGTATAGGCGGTAGCACCGGTGCTGGCGCTGCCATCGAGGCTGACCAGTACCGGCACCGGTGGCAGCGCTGCAAGGGATTTGGCCACTATGGTCCTGTTGCCGCCGGCATCGGCCTTGACTGCTGTGAAAGCTGCGTCAATGGTAGCATCGGCCTGGACGTTGGTGAAGGTGTAGCTGCTTACCGCGCCGACTGAGATTCCATTCACCTTGACGTCGGCGATTAAACTTCCGGCGTTGGCATTAACGGAAAAGGTCTTGCTGCCGCCGGCATTTACCGTCTGCGCCGTGTAGGGGTAAATGTTGCCGCCGGTGCTGGCAGAGGGTGTGAGCGTGTAGGTTTTCACTTGAAAATAGGCAGTGATGCTTTGGCTTAATTTGGCTGCGTTGTACGAGATGGTATAGGTGGGGCCAACGGGTTGGCTTACGCCATTGATCAACACCCTGTATACCTGATATCCCATATTAGGGGTGACCGTGAACTGCTGGCTGGTGCCGGTAGTTCCTGCTATGGCCATCGTTCCCTTTGGTGAGATTGTTCCGCCTCCGCCTGATGACGCTGTTATGGTCCAGGCACTTGCCGCTGCCGGCAATGCGAACAGGAGGATGAAGAGTAGCACGTATCTTTTCAACATCTGTGTCTCCTTATTTAGTTAGTTTTCATCCGGAAAGGGTGCTTTTTTATTCGGACTTCGTCCTCACCCTTCGAGCCCGGAGGGGCAACGAAGGGTGAGTCAAAAAATCCCCGCTTTCCAATCTGAAACCTGCTAGTGTCACATCCGGAGTTTCCGGATGGACACCAGGTAGTTAGTTGCTGCTCTTTGCTTTTCAGTCAACCAAGGCGGAGCATCCGGCAACTTCTCCATTCAGCGCCGTCTAGTGAATCCTGTTCAAAAGCAGCCGAAAGATTCGTCTTCGTTACTTGTCGTGGCATGTCAGGCAGAGCGCCGAGTCCTTTTGCGGTGCATAAACGAAGAAGTTGCCGGTGGCGCCGCCGTTGGTGTTGTCCTTGTTGTGAACGTCGTGGCAGGTGGCGCAAGTCATGATGTTGCCGCCCCACAGCTGGTCTTTGACCTTTACGGCCGCTTGATTGTCTTTGTAGGTCAAGGTGTCTGTTGCCGGGAAGATGCCCCGGTCTGTACCCGCGCCGCCATTGGCGCCAGCAACCTTGGTGTAATCGAAGCCGATCGGATGATCATTGGTAAGATCGCCATTGGTACCGACGGCCATCTGCCCGAAGCCATCACCCTTAAGTACCAGTGTCCCGGACTCTGTGGTTCCATAGTGCTGATCGGCTGCAATGAGGCCGTCATGACAGCTCATGCAGAGCCGGCTGGGCCCGCTTAGGGGATCAACGACATTTTGGGTTTCTGCTTCAAGGGTAACTGATTGATAAGGGATATAAACTTGCTGGGTCAGCTCATGAGACCAGAGCGGCATGTAATCTGATGCTGTGGGATCAATGGCATGGTGCGGCGTATGGCAGAAAGCGCAGACACGTCCCTGGGTGTCCGGCGTAGCGCCTGTCAGAATGTTTATGTCATGTTTTGACCCAGGGACCCCTGTACCAGGAGTAGATCCGGCATAGGCTACTGTTCCTCCGATTACGGCAAAGGCTGCTACCACGAGTAAATCCAGAATTTTCTTTTTCATGTCGATTCTCCTTTTTTAGTGGGAATAGTGCTGTGACAGACAGTGTTTGGTACGGTACAACCCCCCTTTCCATTTAATGACCGTGTTAGTCTCACCGCCGAAAACTAAATTTAATTAATTAATGCTTGTTTAATATTGAGCATCAAATGTACCAACTCCGCTGGTGAGGGAAAAATAGTCAAGGCGGGGCAACTGATGTGGCTTGCCGGGCAAAGGGTGAAATAAATGAGGGTGCTGGAGAGGTGAATGATGTTACGAAAGGTAAACGTCGTAGTCTTTTAGCTGTTATTTTGCTGATAGGGCAGGACCTGTTGCCAGGGGTATTCTCACTGGTAAAAGATGTTATATCCTGGTAACGGAGCGGTGGTTTGATGGAAGGTTATAAGGTGCCTTAAAGATCGGGAAGGCTTGCAACTTCTTATTTGTCGTGGCAACTCAGGCAGAGCTGAGAATCCTTCTGTGGGGCATGGACGAAATAATTGCCTGAAGCGCTGCCGTTGGTATTGTCCTTGTTGTGCACATCGTGACAAGTGGCGCAGGTCATGACGCTGCCATTATACAGTTGGTCCTTGAGCAGCACGGCTGGGTTTCCTCTGAATGCTCGGGTCTCATCGGCTGCAAAAATGCGCCTGTCCGTGCCGCTGGCACCGTTGGCACCCGCAATCCTGCTGAAGTCAAAGCCGATGGGATGGTCGTTGGATATGTCACCATTGGTGCCGACGCCTTTGCTGTCACTGTCGTCGCCGGTCAGTATCCTGTTGCCGGGCTCGCCGGTTGAATAGTGACGATCCGCAGCAATGACGCCGTCATGGCAGCTCATACAGAGGCGACTTGGTCCTGCCAGCGGATCGATGACATTCCTGCTGTCTGCTTCCAGGGTGATTGACTGGTAAGGAACATAGGTCTGCTGGGTCAGGTCGTGGGCCCACAATGGCATGTAATCGGAAGCGGTGGGGTCATATGAATGATGAGGGGTGTGGCAGAAGGCACAGATACGCTGCTGGCTATCCGTTGTTGCCCCAATCAGGGTGTTGATGTCGTGCTTGGAGAGTGAGATTCCTGAGCCGGCTGCGGTCCCGGCCAGAGCGGAGGAATTGCAATTGATGACAGCTGCAAGGCAGAGTAGGCTCAGGATCAGTGGTTTCATGGGTAGTCTCCCTTTCCTTGAAAGTTCCCCCTCTCACCATCTGTTGCATGAGTACATTCCTCAATGCCTAAATTATACACCCTCCCGGGCCAATTGGAATCCCAGCGGATTACTCAGCTTCTGTCTTTTTGATCCGCTCCCACAGCACTTTTCTGGACAGGCCCAGGATATGTGCACAACGGGCCTTATGTCCACCGACGCTTTCCATCACCTTATGGATATATTTTCTTTCGAATTCAGCCACCACCTCTTTAAGCGGCTTGCCGATGCTAAAGGACTCAAAAACCTGGCCCACCAGGTTCGAATCGTACATTGTCGCCATGAGATGCCGCTTTTTGATGGTCTCCCCTGGGTAAATGGTGCACAGGTGCTCGATAAGGTTTTTCAGTTCCCGGACGTTGCCTGGATAGTGATAATCACACAGCGATTCCAGTGCCTCCGGGGAAAAACTGACGCCGGAGCCCTTGCCTGCCTTCTGGAAGCGTTTCTGAAAAAGGGCCATCAGCAAAGGGATATCTTCTTTTCTTTCCCGCAGTGGTGGCATGGTGATGGGAACGACGTTGAGTCGGAAAAAAAGGTCATTTCTGAAGAGGCCTTCCCCGACCATATGGTGAAGGTTTCGGTTTGTTGCCGCAATCAGCCTGAAATCGACCCGGTAGGATTTGTTGCCACCAACCCTGTAAATGGTCTTTTCATCCAGGGCGCGCAACAGCTTTGCCTGAACTGCCAAGGGTAATTCTGCTATCTCATCCAGAAAAAGCGTGCCCCCTTCCGCTGCCTGCAGATAACCGGCACGACTGCAATGGGCGTCGGTGTAGGCACCACGCTCCACACCAAAAAGCTCTCCTTCGAACAGATTTATGGGAATGGCGGCACAATTGACCTGGATGCACGCCTTGGTCCGTCTGGGGCTGTGGTCGTGAATATATTGGGCAAGCAGCTCCTTCCCGGTACCGCTCTCTCCGGTTATCAGCACCGTAGAATCAGTGGTCGCAACCAGTCTGGTGACCTTCAGCATATCCATAATTGGCGGGCTGTGTCCCCAGATACCGTTACTGATGTCATCCGGAACAGTTTCATCCAGTTCCTGTTCAAGAAGTTTGATCTCCGTGCAGCGCTTGAGCTTCGTTAACAAAGAGTCCATTGAAAAAGGCTTGGTGACGAAATCCATGGCGCCGTTCTTCATTGCTTCAACTGCGATTTTGATGGTGCCGTGTCCAGTAATGACCAGAGCCTTGCAGTGGGAATTCTTCCTCAGAACCTCCTTCATTATATCCATGCCATCCGCATCAGGCAGCCGCAAATCTTCCAGAAGAACATCAAAGCGTTCCTGGTTTATGGCCTCAAGTGCCTCTGCTCCGCTCACGGCCAGTCTTACCTTGAAACCGTTCCCCTCCAGCGCCCGTTGCAGCGGCTTGCCCAAAAGGGGTTCATCATCAACCAAAAGAACTTTGATGGTTTCCATGCTCTGCCTCCTCGTTGATGGGAATCATTACCGTAAAGAGTGTTTCTCCTGGTTTGCTTGCCACTGCAATGGTGCCATGGTGCAGGTCTATGATGGTTTTGCATACGGCAAGGCCGATACCAGTTCCTTTGCCGGGAGGCTTGAGGGAGTAGAAGGGTTCGAAGATCTTTTCCTGCAGATGTTCCGCGATACCCATGCCCTGATCCTTGACCGCCAGGCAGTAGCTGTTCTTCTGCACGTAGGCAGATACTTCTATTGTGGCCAGTGGAGGGGAAGCGTCAGCTGCGTTCATCAGCAGATCCAGCGCCACCTGATGCAGCTTGCCCCGATCAATGGGCAGCAGCAGCGGAGGGTTGCAGCTATCCTGGCTTTTCAGCTCCAGGCATCTGGACTTCAATGCCATTCTGGCAAAGGCGATCATCTCACCAAAGAAGTCGCTGCTTTGCACCGGCTCGATGAGAAGGGTGCCGGCACGGCTGAAGTCCGAGAGTTGCCTGACAATGGTTCCAATCCGGCTGCATCCCTGTTTCAGAATCTCCAGATCGTCTCTGTCCACAGCAAGCACCCGTTGTTCCAGGTTATAAATGCAGCTGGTCATGGCGGCCAACGGGTTGTTCACTTCGTGGGCTACCCCGGTTACCAGTTTGCCGATGGTGGCCAGTTTTTCACTCTGGATCAGCGAATTTACAGCCCGCTGCCGTTCGGTCTCGCTCTGTTTCAGACGCTCGATCATGGCGGTGAAGCTTTTTTGCAACTGGCCGATTTCATCCCTCCGCATGGCCGGTAGCTCCGCTTCAAGGGTGTCGCTGGTGACGTCGGCCATGGCCGCTGACAGATCTTTCAGTGGCATGGTCAGGGTAAGGCCTGCCCCATAGAAAATGGCGGTGCCTGCAAGAAACAACAAGAAGGAAAAGGTGACGATGGTTCTTCTGAGTTCCAGTTCCTGCTGATGCAACGGCTGCATTGAAAGCCCGACACACAGCGCACCCCATTTTTTGCCGTAAATGCTCAGGGGCATGATCATTTGCAGCACGGCTTTTTCGCTTTCACGGGCACCGACAATGCGCTGCTGCAGGGTGTCTTTTTCCATGGCTGCCGCTATGAGGGGATCGTGATAAACCTTGCCGTACATAGCCATCCGGTTGTGGGCGATGACCGTACCCTTGGTATCGACGACAAAGGCAAAGTCCGTCCTGCATTCACTGTTGTTGACTATTTCTTCGATGATGTTGTCCAGGGAGCCGTGGCCCACGGCAGATTCCAGTTCAGAATTGAGAATAGAGGCGATCACCGGCGCCTTCATGGAGGTGAGAACCAGTCTGCCATCACTTACCAGGTTTTTGAACAGCAGTGTTTTTGCCGTCTTCAGGAACCAGCCTCCTCCGGCCAAGGAAGCAATGCCGACGATGAGGGCGGCAACAGTGACAAACTTTGCCTTGATGCCAAAACCCAGGGGCCTCTTCATGTGTGGCAACCTTTGCCGCAATTGGAGGGAATCGATTTGAAGATACTGAATACCTGCTGATATTCCCAGAGGGTAGCTGGAGTAAAACCATACCTGATGCCGCTGTCCCAGGTGGCCATGATCTTTTCGTGGGCGGGATTATGCCGGTCCAGTTTAAGGAGCGCGTCCGACACTGCTCGCACCAGTTCCTTCGGTGCATCACTTCTGACAACGATGGGGGAAGTGGGGATAGGTTCCGAAAAGGCGATGATTCGAATGCCCTCAGCACGGTACCGTTCGGCGGTGGCAACGGTTATTGCTCCTGCATCCCATTTCCCGCCAACAACCGCCTTGACCACGTCATCTTGCCTTTTAAAGTAGGTATATGCACCCAGATCCTTGAGATTGATGCCGTTCCTGGAAAGGAGATAGTTGGGATAAAGGCTGCCTGTTGTTGAATGCAGGTGGCCAAAGGCGAAGGTTCGACCCTTTAAATCCTGCAGTGATTTGATGGGGGAATTGCCGGCAGTGAAAATAGCGCTGGAGGTGAAGGGCCGCCCTTCCTCGTTGAGCGGCTTCAGAATAGGGACGACGCCAAGGCGCAAGCGTGCCTCGGCAAAGGCTATATCCCCCAGAAGAGCGATCTGGGTGGTGTTGTCCTTTAAGAATCGCAGTGTTTCCAGGTAGTCGCGGCTGATCTTCAGCTCGAAGTTGTAGGGAGTGTTCGCCGACAGGTAATCCATGAGAGGTTGGTATTGCTTGTACATGGCCAGTGGGCTGTAGCGGAGGTTGATGCCGAAACGGATCACCGGCTTGCTCATGGTGGCGCAAGGCTTGATGAAAGGGGGCAGGAACAGCACCGAAACGACGATCAAAAGGACGAAGGTTTTTTTTATCATAAACAGGAGCCTCTGCAGAAGGGGGGATGACCCTTCAATATCGCTGTGGATTGGCTATGGGTGGAAAGTGGGCGCTGTGGCAGCTTACCGAACAGCTGCGCGTGACAGAATCGTAAACGGCGGTTTGCTTGTCCACCCTGCTAGTGTCGAAGTTGATCAGGTGTCCATGGTTTGACTGGGTTGCTGTGCTGCCGCTGAATCTGGAGACACCATGGGGGTCATGGCAGAAGGAGCAAGGGATGCGGCCATTGATCACGTGCTGGCCATGCCTGGGAAAGCCGGAGCTGGCGGAGAGGATATGGGTTTCCTCGTGACAGCGAAAGCAGAGGGCATAGGCGGCAGAGGAATAGGGTATGCTGTCTGTCTGCTCATAAGCAGCAACGAACAGATGAGCATAGTCGGAGCCATGGCTATTGTGACAATCGGTGCAGAGGATTCTGAGCATAGCGGTCTGAAATTCGGATTTGAGGCTTGCGCCGGTGCCCCTCCGGTCAGCCATGACCGGATGTACTGAAGGGTTGTCGCTGGAGAAGCGGAGCGCCTGATCATGCTCATCGATCTGACGGAAGGGGGGGAGAGGTTCGGTAATGCTCTTGTAAGCGGCATTATTTAAACCATGACATTTGAGACAGATCAGGAACTCCCTGCCCTTGGAGGCATATTCCAGGCTGCCCCCCGCTGAATTGTTCACCTTGACCCCTTGCAGCCTTCCATTATAGGGGGCGCCAGGGGAACTGTTATTGGCCTGGTGAGGATTATGGCAATCAACGCATTCCACGTGGTAACGTGCCGTTACGTTATCCTCAGTACTCCGGTGAGTGCCGGCCAGGCTCCCTGCCACTGGGTGGGTAAAGGCCTTGCTGAACTCGGCCCTGACATTGCTCAAGGAATAGCTGCTGCCGTTGTGGCATTTGATGTAGCAGTTGTCTTCCTCGTTGTTTTGTTGCAACAGATATCCGGTAGCCGAAGCATTGTGGGGCTGGTGGCAGTTTTCACAACCCTTTCGGGAAATCTCCAGGGCATCGGCACCGTTGCCGCCAAGCTTGTGTGAGCTTTCGTTCCAGCCGGTCCTGTTATGGCAGGCAGTGCAGAGGGGAGAACCTGTACTGTTGTCCAGCACCAGGAAATTGCCGTAGCGGTCTTTATGGGGATCATGGCAGGAGCTGCACTGTACATAGGCCCCTTCCTCCAGCCGGATGCCCTTCTGTAGAATCACGGCGGGATCATTCAGTTCACTGCCGGTGCCGAGAAAATCCGTGTAGGTGAAAGAGAAGGGGTGGTCATCTCTGAGGTCGATACCCAGGTTCGTTTCACCGGTGGGCATGGTGGCAACCCCTGCACTGGCCTTGTCTGCCAGTTGAGTAAAGGATTCGCCCATGCGGGAATTCATGGCGATGGTGCCATCGTGGCATGAGAGGCAAAGTTTTGACCCACCGAACGGTTGCTGGAGTTTTCCCGGCAGGATGCGGTCGGACTGATACAGATTGTACGCAGTTCCATTGTCATCGGCGGTCTCCCTGCTCCACAGCGGGGTGATGTTGCTGGAATGGTGGGGTGCATGGCAAAAGACACAGATGCCTTCTGCCGTGCTTCCTCCGGCAGATCTTATGTCCGTCTCGCGCACTGTGTCCGTCCAGACCCTGTTGGTCTGGCTCCGTGCCGGCGCATTGAGCGAGAGGTTATGTCGGGTATTTAAAACACTCTCCGATGCAAGTGCGTCAACCGCTCCGGCTGAACAGGCCAGCATCAGCAGAGCGGCAAGGTTAGGAAATCTGCCCATGGAAACCTCGGTCACTCGGATTTCAGGTATTGAAAGACCTGAACCCGCTGGTTAAATGCATCCGCAACATAAATGGTGTCGTTATTGTCGATATGGATCCCTGACGGCATCCACAACTCTCCGCTGCCGGCGCCTCTGGAGCCGAAGACCAGCAAGAGCTGTCCCGCTTCATCAAAAATCTGCACTGCGTCAAAGAGAGCGTCACAGACATAGACATGCCCGTCACTGTCAACTGCAACCCCCTTTGGTTTGGCAAAATTCCCTGTTCTGTCGCCGGCCTGGCCGAAGCTGCGCAGAAAGGTGCCATCCGGGGAAAAGATCTGTATCCTCGCATTAAGAGCATCCGTAACAAGGAGCCTTCCTTTTCTGTCCACAAAGAGGTCGGTGGGGTAATGGAATTGCCCCGCTCCACTACCGGGCGAACCGATCCTCAATCGTTCCTTGCCGTCACTGTCAA
The DNA here is from genome assembly GCA_963780945.1 of uncultured delta proteobacterium. Lineage (GTDB taxonomy): Bacteria > Desulfobacterota > Desulfuromonadia > Geobacterales > Geobacteraceae > Geotalea. The sequence continues at coordinate 16,217 of CAWAFF010000020.1, forward strand.
AGGCAATTACCTGATGAGCTGCAGTGTCTGTCACATAAAGGGTTCTGGTGCTACCGTTCCATGCTATGCCGGTTGGGCGGCCAAGTGAGACGCCAGTTGGCCAAAGGGTTAGTGAGCCGTCCTTTGAGCTGTAGCGCAGGATCCGCCCGGCTGCAGAATCGGTGATGTAGGCAAAGTTTCTGTCGTCTTCGGCAAGGGCAATGGGTGTTTGTAGTGATTCACCACTGCCTTTACCAATGACGCTGTAGCGCCCTTCCTTGAGGTCCATGAGATGGACGACCGCTCTTCCTGCATCAACAATAAAAAGCCGTCTCTCACTGCCCATGAAGACCCCATAGGGGCGCTTGACGCCTGCATTTGTTTCTCCTGTAACCAGGTCGAAAAGGCCTTGCCAGAATCCCTTATCTATGCCGGCGTCGTTGTAGTTGCGAATCTCCTTTACCCACTTGATACGAGGTTGCAGGGGGGGCTGAGGCCATTGGCATTTGGCGCAGCCCACTCTGCCGGCGGATGTACCAGTGGTACAGGAGGCAAATACTGCCACGGCAATTATCAGGCAACAGATCCTTCCCATCCTCAGCCACAATTTACTCGTCATCGTCTGTTCCTTTCTTCTTAAAAAAATCGCACCAGTTCCAGATGAATCAAGTCATTCCTCATTAAACGGTCATCGGTTCGCTGCCAACTTACCAACGTGGCCAGGGTCAACGTAAACTTGTTGATTCGCATCTGCAGACTCGTGCCTAAGGCAATATCGTCCCGGCTGATGCGCTCACCGCTGGCTTTGGCATAGTCTGTCTTGATCCGCAACAGGGCGAAGCTGGACAGCGGTCTTCGGTAAACTGCACTGCCACTGAAGAGGTTTTCCCAATGCCTGACACTGCCCGGCGCGGACGGAATCGATTCGAACTGCGTATAGCGATCACTAAGGCGCAGTGTCACAGAGTAGTCGTTGTAAGTGCGCACGTAGCGCCAGGAAGCTTCCACGGACTGGTGCTTGTCCATGGTGGAGTCGTAGTTGACATATTCTCCTGCCACCGTATGCCTTTCTCTGCTTGACTCAATGCCGATCCTGTAGATATTCAGATCGTTCAACTGCAGCAGATCTGCACGCCCCGAAAGAAGTTCCTGATTGCTTTGGTCAACGCTGCCATAAAACCTGTACCGACTATCCAGAAAAAACGAGCCACCAATTCTTCTGTGGTAGGTGGCAAACTTGATATCCGGATTGTCCAGGTATTGATAGGAGACGACAAGGCTGTCGACGCCATCGGATATGTCGCCACCGGGAAGAATGCGGATTTCGCTGAAGGCACCCATTTCAACAATCGA
>CAWAFF010000021.1:0-17296 GCA_963780945.1 uncultured delta proteobacterium
TCGGGAAAGCGTCTGTGTCAAAGTGAAGGGGGTAGGGGCGGGGGATGCCGGCGGGATGAAGCCAGCTTCTAGCTAGTGTCAGACTCTACAGGACCGCCTGACAATTCTCAAAGCTTCGATGATAACATTTATCATCGAGGCTTTTTTATTAAAACATTACAGTTGCCGCTTTGAAAAAAGCCATTAAAGTCATTAGCCTCAGCCCAGTACTGCAGTGACACCTAACTCACGTACAACAGCCCCCAATTTAGATTCTTTTTTTAATTAACAATTGAATTACTCAGTTTTATCCTGTAGGAATGAAATCCATCTTGAATGGTAGCCCCGGTGGGGTGTTCTTTCAGGGTGTCGCCTTTGGACCAGAGATCAATTACGTGTAAAGGAGCAAAAACAGATGAAGAGAGTCATATTGAGCTTGCTGCTGGTACTGATTGCGTGCACATGGGCATCTGGGGAGTCGTCGGTATGGAAGGCGCAAAAGGGTAATTCCCTTATCTACCTTGGCGGCACATGTCATATTCTGCGTGCGACTGATTATCCGCTGCCACCAGAGTTTGACCAAGCCTACAAGGCCTCCCAGATGGTAGTCTTTGAAACCGATATCGGCATGCTCCAGGATGCGTCACTGCAACAGAAGTTACTGACAAAGGCGATGTATACCAATGGAAGCACCGTCGAGAAACATTTGTCCCCAAAGGTATATGGCGAGCTGAGCACCTTTTGTGAAGCAAATGGCATTCCCTTGAAGGTGCTCAGCCAGTTCAAGCCGGCCATGATAATGCTGACGCTGACGGTCATTGAGCTTAAGAAATTGGGTGTCACCGAAGAAGGTGTGGACCAGTTTTTCTATGGGTTGGCAAATGCAGACAAAAAACCCATTGAAGGACTTGAGACGGTTGATGAGCAAATCGATTACATGGCCACCATGGCAGATGGCAATGAAGATGAATTTGTCAGTTATTCCATCAAGGATATGAAGACCATTGAGAAGCAATTTGATAGCCTTGCAACTGCCTGGCGCAAGGGTGACGCCAAGAAATTGAATGAGTTAATGGTCACTGATCTCAAATCACGGCAGCCAAAACTCTACAAGAAATTGATCACTGATCGTAACAGAAATTGGTTGCCCTTGATCGATGCCTATCAAAAGACGCCCCAGACTGAGTTAATTCTGCAGTTGGTGTCGGCCAATCTAGTGGGACCCGACGGATTAATCGAATCTCTAAAGAAGAAAGGGTATAAGGTCGATAAGCTATAGGTAGCGTTTACCTGTGAAAGTTTCTGCTGCACATCCTTGATATTCAAAAGAGAATCCGATTCATGATGGATGAATCCAATATATTAAGGACAATATCACTATGGACAGGGTCAACGTCTTTTTTTGGACTATCATCAGCCTACTGTTATCGGCATCGGTTTTCTATGGTTTGAATGCCGAAAAGCAACGTCAGTTAATGCATCACGGTGGCGGAAGCCTGCAGACCGGTGACATTGTAAGGCTTGAAAAAGTTTTAGATGGCGACACGGTTCTTGTAGCTGAAGATGGCGAGACTCCTTCGACAATAAGAATACTGGGGATTAAAGCGTTTGAGGCAAAGGTCGAAGAGATGCTGCCGCTCCGTTTGGTAAAGCCGCCATTAACGTCATTACTAGAGATTTATCTGGACGCCCTCTTCGCGTAATGCTGCATAATCCTCCTAAAGATGCTCGGGGCAGATTCCTTGCAACGCTTTATGTCAATGACAACGATATGGCGCTTCATTTAATCAGAGAAGGGCTTGTTCTCGTATATTCCGTTTATCCATTCCCGGCAATGCCTATTTATCTTCAGGAACAAGAACTTGCACGGGCTAAACGAAAAGGGATCTGGGCTAATTCGGAAGTAAAAACACGTGCCATAGCTTTGATAAAAAGCTGGCAAGAGCAGACGCAATGATTGTCCAACTGCTTCTTTTCTTCAAAAAAGCCATGGGTAGGAACCCATCCGCACCGTTAAGGATCTTTTTACTTCTCTTGGCGGTGCTCGCCTATGGAACCACCGGATTTCTTTATTTCGAACTGCCGCAAAATCCCGATCTAAGCTGGGCAGACGGCCTTTGGTACACGGTGGTGACAATGACCACCGTCGGCTATGGAGACTTCTTTCCGAAGACATTTCCAGGACGATTTCTTGTCGGTTGGCCGATCATGTTTTTCGGCATCGGCCTGCTCGGGTATGTACTGTCTATTTTTGCTGCAGCTCTGGTCACCGCAAAAACAAAGGAGTTGAAAGGTATGACCTCTTTTCCCTTTAAAAATCATCTTTTGATTTTCAACTTCCCGGGAATCGCGAAAATAGAGCGGGTGCTCGAAGAACTCGCCATTGACCCCTCTTTCGAAAAAGAGACGCGTGTGATCCTGATTGATGAAGATCTTGCTGAACTTCCTCCCGAGTTGCTCAAATTGAACATCCATTTTGTAAGGGGAAATCCGGCCCGTGACGAGACGCTTCAAAGGGCTTCCATAGATCAGGCGAGTCATGCTGTAGTTCTTAGCAAGGATCCAGGCAATACAGCTTCGGACAACCTGAATGTATCCATTACGCTTGCAGTTGAGGGGCGTACCCGTAAGGTAAACACGGTGGTGGAATGCATAGATCCGGCGACGGAAGAACTTCTGCGCAAGGCAGGCTGCGACAGGATCGTCTGCACCTCCCGCTTTGGAGCACATTTTCTCAGTCAGGAGCTTCTCAATCCGGGAATTCAAGAGGTGATAGATGATCTTTTGAGCTCGAAGAAGGGGCAGCAGATCTATTTTATTCCCCTGGCGACAGCAACGACTTTTGAGGATGTAACGAAGATATGCACAGAACGCGGCCATATTGCATTGGGGTGCTATAGTGCCGATGGAATCCAGCTTAATCCTTCTCCTGGTTTTGCGGTAAATGCTGGGGACAAAGTCATCACCATCGGGGCAGTACGCATAAAACAGCTTTGATTTCAAAAAGTTGGAGATCGGAGGATTCATGAAACGAAGGAGCAGCCTCAATATTTCCCTCGCCCTTATGGGAACGCTCGCTCTTACCGCATGCCAGAAAGAGAAGCGGAATGTTTATAAGTCAAAGGAAGACTGCCAGCAGGATTGGGGAAGTGCGCAAAGTTGCGAAGAGGTAACCGGCAATAACAGCCACTATGGAGGCCAGTATTATACAAGGGGTTACTACTACGGCCCTAGATACAGCGGGTCGGATGGGGGTGCAGGGATGCATTCCACCCGGTCAGTTGCTGTAGCACGGGGTGGATTTGGCGGTTTTGGAGGATTCCATGGTGGGGGCAGCTAGTCATGGAAAGGCACACGATTTCACCACGGCCTGACTGGCAACAAAAAGTAGAAGAGGTGGGCATGGATTACCATACCATCGATGGCACGGTCTATTGGGATGAATCTGCATATTACAGCTTCACCGACACTGAAATTGACCGGCTGGAGCTAGTGACTGACCAACTGCACAAACTATGCATCAAGGCAGTTGAACATGTCATTAAGCACAATTTGTTCCCTGCGCTAAGAATCCCTGGAGAGTTTACTGAGCTCATTATCCGCTCGTGGGAGATGGACGAGCCTGCGCTGTACGGACGTTTTGACCTCGTCTACGATGGCGAGAATGATCCCAAGCTACTTGAATATAATGCGGATACACCGACAGCCCTGTTTGAAGCCAGCGTTGTCCAATGGTTCTGGTTGAAAGATCGCTTCCCCGAGGCCGACCAGTTCAATTCGATCCATGAGAAACTAATGGAGTTTTGGAAAAACTGGCCACACATTGAACTGGCCATGGTGCATTTCGCGTCGGTGCGGGAAAATCCGGAGGATCTCGGCAATATTGAATACATACGCGATACCGCCATGCAATCTGGGCTCGACACCGCCTGGGTTGCCATGGAGGATATCGGCTGGGCACCCTCTCTGGGTAAACTTGTCGATCTTGAGGAGCGGCCAATTCATTCTCTGTTCAAGTTATATCCATGGGAATGGATGATTCGCGAGGATTTCGGTCGACACCTGAAGCATGCGGCCTCAAGGTTAATCGAACCTGCCTGGAAAATGATCCTGAGCAACAAGGGTATTCTTCCCATTCTGTGGGAACTGTTTGAGGGGCATCCGAACCTTCTGCCGGCGTATTTTGAGCACGACCGGCTGAAAGGGGAATATGTGCAGAAACCCATCTACTCGCGGGAAGGGGGCAATGTCACAATCGTGCGGGGGAGCGGCTCGATCACCTCCCCAGGCACCTACGGCGCAGAAGGATATATATACCAGCAGTATTGCGGGCTTCCTCTTTTCGACGGCAATTATCCGGTCATCGGAGCATGGGTAATCAATAACACATCTGCAGGGATCGGAATCCGGGAAGATACCACTGAAATCACAACCAACGGCAGCAGATTTATTCCACATATATTTACGGAGGGCTAACGATGTCATCAGATATTATTGAATCAGTTTCAGGTCTGTTGGGTTTTTTCATTTATTTCAGCACGGCAGTGGGCCTGCTGGCTGTGTTTTGCGCGTTGTATGTTAGAATAACCCCTTATCCTGAATACAAGCTGATTAAAGAAGGGAATACCGCACCTGCTATTAGCTTTGGCGGCGCGATTCTAGGCTTCGTCATTCCCATGGCAAGCGCCATTGCCCACAGCGTAAGTTTCATCGACATGCTCATCTGGGGGTTCATAGCCTTTGTCGTGCAGATCATGGTCTTTTTCCTCGTCAGGCTTCTCTTTTCCACGCTGGCTCATGATATCGAAAAGGACAAAATCTCAGCAGGAATCATGCTGGGCGTATTTGCCGTGGCAGCCGGCATTCTTAACGCAGCAAGCATGACATACTGAAGGGAGGAGACGGGGTAAGGCACTACCTTTCCGAACATCAGCGGAAGTTTCGGTTTCCGCCGCTTTGGTCGAGCAGCCATCGCCATGCCGGAGCAATGTTTTAATAGTATTAAATATCGATTTTTTAGTGTTATAAGGTAGCAGTCTGGGGATAGCGAAAACATTCAATCTAGCGGAGGGACGTTGTGGGAAAATTTTTGTTTATGCCGATGGTTCTGCAGCAGTTGGCCCAGGAAAAATTCTTAAGGAAGATTTGCGCCATAGCCTTGCGGCTACTGGCAGTCGTTGCGGTCTTTGCCGGGCTTACAGGTTTTGTAAAAATTTGGAATTACACCGTCAATCAACAGGGAAGCGAGATCCCCGGCTGCGTCATTTTTATCCTGGCGTTTGCAGTGGCGGTGTATATGGTGGTGCATTCCCTGCTGATCCGCGCCGGGCAGTTGCTGGAACTGCCGGAAACCCAGTTTGGCATGGTCTCCATCGCCTCTATTTTTCTCAGGCTCGGCGGCGAGCTCTATGTCAGCGTCTCTCTCCCGATTGCCATCGGCGGCGGCATTTTCATCTGGTTCGGCCGTGAGGACGCGAAGGATTTCATCACAAGCGTAGTCCCCATGGTGAAGAGTTTCGGCGACGGGACCTTTCTCGGCGGAATCGAGTTCATGCTGGGTGGGGTTTTCTATGCATTGTTCGTACTGCTCCTTTCCTATCTCCTGTCAGAGCTCCTTGAGATCGTGCTCAAACTCGCCGGGTGCTACAAAGCCATTATACAGCACGATGAAACAGAGACGGAATAGGAGATAGGAAAGGGACAGCCCCTTTCCCTTAATCTTCCGATTCTCCACCCGGGGCCATTTTCACCAACTTGGGATGAAAGGTGGCCACGATCTCCACCAAATCGCTTTGAGCTGCCATGACGGCCTCAATGTCCTTGTATGCCATGGGTACCTCGTCCAGCCCACCGGAGATAAGAGTAACGCCCCTTTGCTCCAGAAATCTGGAGGCCTCAGCCCAGCTGCATTTGGTTTTGGCCGCTGTCCTGCTCATTTTCCGTCCTGCACCGTGAGACGCGGAGTTTAGGGAAGCAGCCTCACCTTTGCCACGCACCACATATCCCGGTGTTCCCATGGACCCGGGTATTACGCCGAGAACTCCTTTTCCGGCAGGTGTAGCACCCTTGCGGTGGACCACCACATCTTCCTCCTGATGCACTTCTTTCCAGGCGAAATTATGGTGGTTCTCCACGTCAAGCAGCACTCTCGAGCCCAGGTTTTTAGCAATAGCGCGATGGATAAGCTCATGGTTGGCTGAAGAGTAGAGTCCCATAAGCTCCATGGCCTGCCAGTATTCCTGGCCTTCTTCGCTTTCCAGGTCTAGCCAGGCCAGGTTCTGCAATTCCTTAGGCAGCTCCGGATGCCGTCTCTGTGCTGCTTTACTGTAATGTTGGGCGACAGCGTTTCCACTGCCGCGGCTGCCGCTGTGGCTGAGAAGCGCAAGGTAGGTGCCCGCAGCAAGTCCAAGGTCGGCGCTTTCCAAGACGAGCTCGCCGAACTCGACAAAATGATTGCCGCTACCGCTGGTCCCCAATTGGCTCCAGGCTTTGTCTTTGAGTGAATGGGTCGTTTTGGTGACACCCCAGTCTGCGTCCATGACCGCATGTTCCCTTCGGGCACGGAAGCTTGCTCCAACACCGAACCGGGTTTCCTCCTGGATGGCCCGCTTTAGATTTCCTTGCTGCTCAGTAATTGCCGAAGCGGGGAGATCAAGGACTGTAATTTTCATCCGGCAGGCTATATCCATTCCCACTGCATATGGTATTACCACCCCCCTGGTGGCAAGTACACCTCCAATGGGAAGACCGTAACCTTGATGGGCGTCCGGCATTAAAGCGCCGGCCATGGACACGGGGAGTCTGCAGGCGTTTTCCATCTGTGCTATAGCTGTGGGCTCAAGTCCTTCCCCCCATTGACGATAGGGAGCGGGCTCTTTTCTGCCCCGGAAGTTTGCCTGGTCCAGGTGTACCGCCTGCAAAGAGGCGGCAAAGACTCCAAAATGAGGGTCTGCAGTGTAGTTGACCGGGTTTTCGGAGAGGGCTGTGATGACGGCGCGAATCTGCTCTTTACCGACTCCTGCCTCTGCAGCTGCGGCTATGGTTGCCTGCGCCTCTCTCATGATCTCCCCGCGTGGGATTCCTAAATTTTGTAGCTCTCGTGCTTTCATAATCCTCTCCTTAAACGGTTCCCTGGGCACTTGCCCCGGCACCGCCGCCTCTCCCTGAACAGCAGAAGAGGCGGCATGAATAAATTCAACGTTGTTGTTCCACCCGTATTTCCCAGTCATTCCGGTTAAGCTGCAACATGGTCACTTCCACGGGTAGAAACTTTCGCAGTATCTCCACATTGGTGGTCATGTGACGGGTGGGGGCGAGGGTGCGGAAGCTTCCGCCTTTGGCCAGAGCCATCGGCAAGAGCAGTTGGTCGGCCAGGTAGCTGCCCACCGGAACGTTGGCGGCTAGATACTCTTCGACCTCTTTAATGGTCTCCCGTGCCACCTTCTCGGCACTAACACCCATTTCACCGAAACCGGTGAACACTTCGGTGATGAATTCACTCTCTATCTGGACAGTGAGGGCGTTTCCTGGTCCGGGAGAGGAGGCTGCTTCCTCTATGATCAATGAATCCTCATCCCATCCAAGCCTCTCCTGCACCACCTTCAATTCGCGTTCCGCAATCTGTTTGGGAAGTCTCGCCACCATGGCACGTGCCGTCCTGTTAAGGATAGGCCCCCGGTCTGGCAAGTCGAGTCGTACCAGTTGTGAAACCGGTTCAATTGATATGGTGAATGCGCCCCCTCCAGCCGGATAAAAGCCCGGCCGCAGCAAAGTGGCGGAAACCTTTGGTCCCATGCGGTTAACAAGGGGGAGAAAGGCCTGCTCCAGAAAGTCGAAGGGGGGCGCATATGGGTTGTGGGTTCCACCTTCCAGCAACAGTTCCGAGGTGCTCTCGGTGGTTAGCAGAGCCGGCAACACCGTTTGCAAGACAAGGGTACAGCTGCCTGCGGTTCCGATGGCAAAGTGATATCTTCCCCCGGTGACCTTTCCTGGGACAAAGTGAAGGTTTTGCGACCCAATGGAGGCTCCCTCAACACTGGCACCGCTGATGGACGCTGCAGCGTTGACTGCTGTCAAATGCTGACGCATCAAACCCGGCTTCTTTCGCCCGGCGCGAATTTTCTCCATGCGAAACGGCTGGCCCGTCACAAGGGACAGGGCAAGGGATGTACGGAGAATTTGACCTCCGCCTTCGCCAAGTGAACCATCGATAACAATCATCTCTTCCTCCTCAGGGCTTTGAAAAACTACTGCTGGGCCGATCTGCCATGTTGCCGCTCACTTGAGCCTTGCATATCGGCCTCTTTAGGCCCTATGGGTCCTCATCTCGTTTTTCAATACCCTGTTATTATTCAAATTCTTTTTTCAAATCAGTGTCATAAGCCTTTCGGTCAGCCCCTTCTCCCCGAGTACCACTTTCAGCTGGGAAGTTCCTGCAATCTTCTCCATCACCTCCAGCTCGCGCAGACGCATGAGGGTAGGATTGTTCTCCAGAAGGCGCGCCGTGTTGGCCTGGCTGCGCATGGCAGCCGTCTCCTCTCGCCGTTGAATAAGGTTCGCTTCGGCAGCCTTCTGTGCCTCGATTACCTTATTGAGGAGTTCTTTCATTTCGCCAGGCAGGATCAAATCACGAATTCCCAGTGTCGAGACCTGAATGCCGAACGTTGCCGTTCGATTGCGGATGATTTGCTCCAACTCCGTCGCCACTTTATCCTTATCCCCAAGCAGTGAATCCAGCGGCCGGGTGCCGATTACCGCCCGGAGCGCCAGTTGTGCCTCACGATAGAGGGCCTGTCCATAATTATCCAACTCGCAGACCGCCTTGCGTGCATCTGTTACCCGGTACGTTACCGCTGCATTAAGGCGTAAGGTCACCTTATCGGCAGTCATTATCTCCTGCCCGGAAATATCAAGCAGAGTATCCCTCATGTCCACCATCTGGAGCCGAATTTTCCCGGCATTCTTCCAGAACAGGTAACGCCCCGGGCCGAAGGTCTGAACATATTCGCCATCTCTGAAGAAGATCCCAACGAACCCTTCCTCCACAACGAACGTCTCAATCTGGTTTTCCACCCCCGCCGACTTGAGGATTACATTCATATCCCGGTGTTCAAAACGGATGGCACGTGCATCCATGGTTTCAATCCGGATCTCCCGAAATTTAGTCCATAACGCATACAGCCCCGGCCCCAATACCCTGTCGAACCGGCCGTCGGTCCAGACAAGAGCCCGCTCATGATCTTTCAGATCGAGCACTATTGCTTCCTGACCCAGAAGACCCGATTTAACGATAATGTCCAGGTCGCGATGGATCAACCATGGGTCCCGTTGCGAAACCACATCCACCCGTACCTGTTGCAAGGGGTCCAGCAGCCAATGTCTCCCGGCGTCCAGGATTCCCTTGAATTCTTTGTCTTTAAAGAGTAATCCCTTTTCGTGTGAGCGGATTTTTACCCGGTTGATGATAAACATGTTTTTTCTCCTTTTCCATTTAATTTCATGTCCCCGTTCAGGGCAGATCCTTCGGGAGACGATCGTATCTCTGCCACAGGTACGCTGCGGAGCCTGTTTCACGATCCCTTGCGTCAGCTGTCCCGGTAGCCTTTCCTGCGGACTGTTTCGCCACAGCATCAATTACCTTCGCCTGCTCCCCACATTGAATCGACCCACATGCTGCAAAGCAGCGCTCATGTCTTCCTCGCTCCTGGTCTAATGTTCCATCCGGACCTTCTAGATGAAAGAGACTAGAAGCGATTCGGCTGAAGTATACGGTCGCCCCCCTCCGGCCTTTGGTGATACCGCTTGCGCGGTTAAGCGGGTTATGAGCCCGTTCTGGTGCAGGAGTCGAACCTGCGACACGCGTAGTGTTAGTACGCTGCTCTACCACTGAGCTATCCAGAGTACCAATACCAACTGGTAAGAACCCATTACGGAACGCCCGGCACCGACCTCCTCAGGGGCACCCTGCGCCGTTGGCCAGGCGGCATCAGCACTTCGTGTTACGTTTATTTCTATTACAACGCCTGTGCCACATCCTGTAAATTTTTCTAAACAAAATTATAAGTACTTGAAACATATAGATTTAAGGGAAGAGGGTGCTGCTTCCAAGATGGTTGTTGACAAAAGTTCGTGGGGAAAATATTATCCTGATTTATAAACATTTAGAGGCTAATATATGAAAGAAACAGTGGTGATTGGTCTGCTTGGGCCGGTCCTTGATCAGGGAACAGGAAACAAGCGCTGGGAGCGCTGGCGACCGACCGTAGCCCTCTGCCAGCACGAAGACCTGCTTATCGGGCGGTTTGTGCTCCTCTATCAAAAACGATACAGCCGCCTGCTGGAGCAGGTTACCGCCGACATCCACCAGGTCTCTCCCGAGACAGAGGTCATTCCCTATGCTATGGAATTCGACGATGCATGGGATTTCGAAAACGTCTACAGCTCACTCCACGACTTTACCCGCAGCTTTCCCTTCGATCCGGAGAAGGAAGAATATCTGGTCCATATCACCACCGGGACCCATGTGGCCCAGATCTGTCTTTTTCTCCTTACAGAGTCACACTTTCTTCCCGCCAAGCTCATTCAGACCAGCCCAGCGCGGCGTCTGGAGAACAAGGCAGCCGGCACCTTTACCATCATCGATCTTGACCTCTCAAAGTATGATCGCATCGCCATGCGCTTCAATCAGGAGAAAAAGGATGATATTTCCTTTCTGAAATCGGGGATCGAGACCCGTAATCATCGTTTCAATCAGCTCATGGAACAGATCGAGCGTGTGGCCATAAACTCCATCGATCCGATTCTGCTGACAGGTCCCACGGGGGCGGGAAAATCACAACTGGCCCGCCGCATTTATGCCCTTAAAAAGGCCCGCCGCCAGCTCAAGGGGGAGTTCGTCGAGGTTAACTGTGCCACCCTCCGGGGAGATGCAGCCATGTCGGCGCTGTTCGGGCACAAGCGAGGGGCCTTCACCGGAGCACTCCAGGACCGTCATGGACTGCTGCGCTCCGCCGACGGCGGCATGCTCTTCCTGGACGAAGTGGGGGAGCTGGGACTCGATGAACAGGCAATGCTGCTGCGGGCCATTGAGGAGAAATCCTTCTTTCCGGTGGGAGCCGATCGCGAAGTTACTTCCGATTTCAAGCTGCTCTGCGGTACCAACCGCAACTTGCAGGCAAGTGTGGAGCAGGGTGCCTTTCGCGAAGACCTGCTGGCTCGTATCAACCTGTGGACCTTCAGCCTGCCTGGCCTGCGGGAGCGCCCTGAGGATGTGGAGCCCAATCTAGATTACGAGCTGGACCGTTTCACGGAAAGGACCGGCACACGCATCACCTTCAACCGGGAAGCCCGGCAGAAATTCCTATCGTTTGCCACCTCAGGCGAAGCTTCATGGTCGGCCAACTTTCGGGATCTGAGCGGTGCCGTTACCCGCATGGCAACACTGGCACCCGGTGGGCGGATTACAGCCGAGGTGGTAGCTGACGAGATGGACCGGCTCCGTTTGTCCTGGCCCAAAGCTGAGGGCACTATAGACGACATTCTTTTAGAAATACTGGGGGAGGACGCTGCGCTTGGACTGGATGTTTTCGACAAAGTGCAGTTGACTGAGGTGCTGCATGTCTGTCGCGCTTCAAAAAGTCTTTCCGGTGCGGGTCGAACGCTGTTCCAGGTGTCACGGCAGGAAAAAAAGAACCCCAATGATGCCGACCGCTTAAGGAAATATTTGGCGAGGTTTGGCATCGACTGGAAGGATGTGGAAAAGAAGTAAACTACCTTGAAACTACCCTTATTCTGTCATTTACCCCCAGATAAATCCTGATGTTTTCCTCCAGAAGTTAGTGTTTTACACCCCTTTTTTTATAACACTGGATATTTTCATTGAAACCAGAGGTTTACAGGAGTAGAAGAGACTAGCGCTCATTAATTGAGGAAGCAAGATGGTGCGCTGTGAATGTGAAACATATGGCCTAGTCTTTTGTCATCAGTAACGGCAACACCAGTTATCAATAAACAGGAGCCTATGGAAAATCCCGATAAAAATAATGAGATTTGGGCCATTGCAGGGGGCAAAGGCGGTACTGGCAAAAGCTTTGTTACCAGCAGCATGGGAACCTGCCTGGCCCTTGGCGGGGCCAAAACAATCTTGATCGACGCAGATTATGGAGGAGCAAACCTTCACTCCTTCCTCGGACTAAACCGCCCCCCCCATTCACTAACTGATTTTTTTGAGAAGAAGTCACTTTTAAAGGAAATCATCGTAGATGCCGGCGTCGCCAACCTGCAACTGATAACCGGCGCCATTGGTTCTCCTGATTCGGAGAGCATCACCCATGCTCAGAAGCAGAAACTCTTCCGGCATATCCGGGCACTGGATGCGGATAAAATACTCATTGATCTTGGCGCGGGCACCCATATCAACACCCTTGATACATTTCTCCTCGCTGACAAGATGATAGTTGTCACTACCCCTGAGATCACAGCTCTGGAGAATATGTACCAGTTTATAAAAAGCGTCTATTTCAGAAAACTCAAATCCATATTGAAGACCTATGAGCTTACCTCTTCCTTCAAAGAGATTTGGAAGAACCGGGCATCATACGATATTCGGACCCTGAAAGACCTGGTTCTCTATCTCAGACAGAGCTCAGACCATATCTGCGATATCTTCGACCGGGAAATGTCACAGTTTCTCATTCATATTGTGCTGAACCAGGTGCGCACCCCCAGAGATGTAATCGTCGGCGAAAACCTTAAGAGCGTCTGCAGGAATTTCCTCGGGATACCAGTGATTTTTACGGGTTATGCAAGACACGATGACGCGGTGCATAAGAACATCAACAGCAGAGAATCCTTCATGCTGTTAAATCGTTTATCGCCGGTGATCAAAGAGATCAGGACAATAACTGAAAACATTGCCGCGGGGCGTCAGCTGACCGTCGAAAAGGATTCGGTCCATGGAAGATTTTCTTAAATACTTTGATCTGCTCGAACTGACGCCGGAAGCGACCATGAAAGAGATCCGCAGAAACTACAGCCATATGAAAAGCCTCTATTCCGGAAATTCTATTGAAATAGTGGCTCTCAACGCGGAGTTGTCAGAGGAAGTCAGGCGAGACTATCTGGCCCGCCTGGATGAGGCGTACGAGCAACTGAACCTGCTGCTGGAGAAGAAAAAGCCGGCAGCGCTGCCCAAAATCATTGCCACGGACGACGAACTGCGTAGCTATATCAAGGGCATACACTGCTTCACCGGAGCTGCCCTTAAAAGCATTCGGGAACGCATGGGCGTCGATCTGAAGGACATGTTCGCTGTCACAAGGATTCAGACGCAGCATCTGCTAGACATTGAAAATGAAGCCTTTGAGTCCTTTCATGCGGAGGTCTATCTGCGAAGCTTCGTCACTGAATATACCCATTTTCTGGCACTGGATACCCCTACGGTTCTGGCCGATTACATGCCGCGCTACCGGGAATGGGCGGCAGGCAATGGAAGGAGCAGTTTTCGTGATGTGGATGATTGGCTGACCAAAATGACATAGGCCCCGTAGACCTGAACAGGAGACAGGAAACAATTTTTATTTCTTCCCATTTGAGTGTCTTATGGGTAATATCTGCCGGACCAAAAGGCACCTACAACCGGCTTACCGCCTAAAATTAAGGAGTTCCCCATGAAAAAGATCCTTCTTGCAGCACTGTTGGTGTTCATCATTCTGCCCATGACAGGTTGCGGCGGTAGCAACAATCCTCCTCCCCCTCCAACGCCGGTGGTTGCCTCCATAATAAGCGACCCTGCATTTGACGGGGATATCTTTGACGACAAATTATTGCCACCTGCTTTTATAGTAACACAGGGGATGAGCCTTAACCCAGTTGTGCAAAGCGTGTTTGCCGGCATAGACCCAGATTTTGGTGGTGAATACCGTGCCTTCCTCCATTTCAACCTGGATAATATCCCTCTAAACGCCATCATAGACTCGGCGTCTCTCAACCTCTTCGTCACGAGCAATATTTCTGGATGGATTCCCATAACTATCGACCTTGTTACCTTTGACCAGCCTATGATCGCGTCGGATTTCGACCGAATCCTCCTTCCTTGGCTGGCTACCATCAATACTAATATTTTCATTAACCAAACTAACGTGGCCCAATCGGTATCAATCAACGTAACTTCGTTGATGGCTGAGGCACAAATACCGCCGCCTCTTGCGGATTTCCAGGTCAGGATTATATGTGGGGCAGGGCTGATCGAGATCAACGACACCACTGGAATTAACAGAAATACCCTTGCACCTCTGCTGCAGGTCGCCTATTTCTGAAGCACAAGAGTCACATAGGAGTTTACGCAATAGTTCTGATCGTTCCTGATTCCATTCAGCCCTAGTAAAGAGGTTTTTTGAGCCTGTCGCGATAGGCGGTGAAATCGGGAACGATTTTTTCATAATCGGAGGTCATCAAAGGTGAAGAAATCAGATAGTCTGCTGTTGCCAGGTTGCAGGCGATGGGGATATTCCAGAGCACGGCTATGCGCAGGAGAGCCTTCACATCCGGATCGTGCGGTTGAGGCTCAAGGGGGTCCCAGAAAAAGATGATAAAGTCTATTTCACCTTCTGAGATTTTTGCACCGATCTGTTGATCGCCACCGAGGGGTCCGCTTTGCAGTTTTGCCACCGACAACCCCAGGGTATCTTCCAGAATGGAACCGGTAGTACCTGTGGCAAACAGATCGTGAATCTGCAGAGCGTGCCGGTGAGTCATTACCCATTCCATGAGGTCCTTTTTCTTGTTGTCATGGGCCACCAGTGCAATGTGCTTGCGAGAAGAGATATGCTGTTTCACAGTGACTCCCGGTCTATTGTGGTCAACGTCATCGCCCTAAAGCCTCACATCAAGCTTTTTTCGTAAAACATGCTTGCGCTGGTTGTAAAGCACCCAACCGCCCCACGCCAGCGATGCCAGTATGAACACGGCGCCACATCCGAAAGAGATGCGTGCAATAAGGTGGTCATACTCCATCATTCCAAGACGTGAAAGGATGATTTCCCAGTCGTGGAAGTCCTCAACCTCGCTCCCGGTCACTCCGCCCAACAGCATAAGCTGTCCTGCCCGTGCATCGTCCATATAAGGAGCGATGTCCATGAAACTCTGCCCGAGCCACCAGAGACCAACGGAAGCAGAAAAATGATCACGCTTGGACAAAAATGAAATCGTCACCACCAGAGGAATGAGCCACTGTCCGAGAGTTCCCCCGAGCACCTGGATAAAACGACCAAAGGGAAAGAATAAAATATGCCCTGCCTCGTGAAACGGGAGATTCACCAGATGCATGAAGGACTGGGAAAATGCCTCGCCGCTGATGGGCGTGAATAAGAATTTAATCCCCCAGATCACGAGTCCCACCCAGACCAGAAAACGCCCCACCAGCACGACCTGACTCTCCTCCTCTTTTGGAGTACCCAGAGCACATATCACTCCCCGCCATGATCCACTTTGTTTGTCGCTCACTGTCATCTGGCAATCAGATATTTCCGATTGATGGCGGATCTTGGCAAAGATTACGCCACAATAAAGACATTGCGCCGTGCCATCAGGTTGTTCGAAACTGCACTTGGGACAGATCATGGTGGGCATTTTTAAGGCCTTTTCATTCAAGCTAAGTTCTGTCTTTTCCGAGACACGACGAGAAAGGTTTTAGCAAGAAAATTTGCTTCTTATTTTTGTTTTGCATGCTTAACAATCTTTTTGCTTTGCAAGGCTTCATCACCATCTACGCCAGATCTAAAGATAAATCAATATAAACATCAGGGTTGACTAAAAGTGCTCTCCTGAATGGAAAATAAGATAGTTTTTTGACTGCGAAAAGAAATTTAGCTTACTTTAAATCAAAATATGCCGATAAGTGGATAAAGGATCTGATCAAGATATGAGTACACATTTTTTAAAAAACAAAAAGTACAAAGAACAATATCCCACCTCACTACTTCGGTCGCTGGTGATCATAGGAGCCATTTCCCTGGTGATTGTCATGGTTGCCTCAACCTCTGGTTTTTATACTGTATATTCCAGGCATATAGTAGCCACTGCTGAACACGATGCTGTTCAGTTGAGCAATGCCTTGCTGGACGAACATAAAGACTTGATGCTTGCCGTTGATAAAGACGGCATGAGTTCTCTATCCATCGACAACAGATCTATTCCACATCTGGATTCGCATCTGCGCAAATTCCTGAGACCTTTCTCCATCTTGAAGATAAAAATTTATTCAGATGGGAAAAAAATTATTTATAGCACGGATCGTAAAATCATTGGCAAAATTGACCTGCATAATAAAAGACTGGCACGAGCCTTGGCCGGCCAAAATGATTCGTTACTGGAAAAGAAAGAACAAGTGCTGGATCTAGCCGACGAACAGAGATTTGACGTGGATGTCGTAGAGACATATGTACCAATCAGGGACAAATCCAGTAAAGTCATCGGCAGTTTTGAAATCTATGTGGATGTCACCAAATACAGGAGCGAACTCCTACAAGTCGTGGTAACATCTTCAGTTATACTTCTGCTGGTGTTGTTGTTCGTCTATGCCTGCGCCCTCTTCATAATCAGGAAAATGACTGAACAACTGAAGAGGGCACATGATGAATTGGAAAACATGGCCATTACCGACGAACTGACAGGCATCTTCAATCGGCGACATATTTTGAGCAGGTCCAATTTGAAAATCCATCCCTGTGCAACCGATAAGGAACTCCCTGGAACAATCGGCGTTCTCATTATAGATATCGATCATTTCAAGGAAGTGAATGATAATTACGGACATCTGGCAGGAGACGAAGTTCTGAAAGAGAATTCGTCCCGTCGACTTGTCAAGGAGTCCTGCCGATCCTATGACCTGGCAGGACGTCTTGGCGGAGAAGAATTCACCTTAATCCTTCCCGATACGGCAATGCCTGAAATAATTGCCATAGCGAAAAGGGTTCATAGCTCCATAGGAGAAAAACCTTTTCTGGTGGATGGACACAGCCTCACCGTAACCATCTGCATTGGGGTTTCTTGTACCTGGCAACACGAAGAGGACTTTCTTCCTGCGCCGAAACGGGCGGATATAAACTCTACAGGGCGAAGAACAATGGCAGGAACAGGATTCAGATAGCCGCCAAAGAATAAAAGCTCGTATTGCCACATATCAAATATTATCCCGCCGCCGCACCTTGCTGCTTACCAGCGCCTGCCGCTGCCGTGATGCCCGCCATAACCACGGTGTCCACCCCGACCGAAATCGCCATAGAAAATCAAGACTGAAGGGGACGTAAAGATTCGGCCC
>CAWAFF010000022.1:0-21355 GCA_963780945.1 uncultured delta proteobacterium
AGAAGCTTGTCATTGAGCAACATGGCAAGTGAGCCATCACCCCGGTCCAATTTTGTGGTAATGTTGTTGAGGTTGGCAAGGGAACTTCTCAAGTTAGTACGGTTATCATCGAGGATGGCGCTGATCTTGCCCATCACTTATTTGATTATCGTTAAGTTGCGTGATCAGGACCTTTGCATCTTTGACCACATCGCTGACGTTATCAACGATGATATCAATATTGGCCACATCACGCCCCTTTACCACCCCCCCTGGGGGTAGGAGAGGTGAACTGGGAGAACCGAAGGACAGTCCGAGGAACTACATCCCAGAAGTCGTCAAACCAAGGGAAGCGACTGAATCGGTCTTGATTCTGGTACCAGGCTCCACTTCGAAAACAATCTCAATCTGTTCGTCCAGGATGGTGATATTGGCAATTTTACCAACATCCACGCCTGCCAGCCATACAGTACACCAATCTTCAACCCGGTAATGCTAGTCAGATAGGTTTTATAGACCACTTTTTTTTCAAAAGGGTTCCACTTTTATCCCACTTCCAACATCAAACCGAACAGTATCAACCTTGCCACAAAAAACATGCCTACTTTTTTTTCAACTGAAATCGCCATCAGCTGGACCTCCAGTAAAAACCGAAATTGCCATTGTCACATCAAAAGTCTTGTTAAAAAATAATCAGCCACCAGAATAAGCATAAACGCCATACCACCAACCTGTGGTGATACGCCTATTCCCCTTCCCCGCCTGACGTCTTGAAGCCCACAAAGCAAGAAACCAGGGCCACGATGGCCCCGAACACGAATGCCTTGATCAACCCTATTCCTATCTCGTTAAATTTCATCGCGGCAGTAAGGCTATCGTAATATGTTCAAGATGATACGAAGATTTCGGGGTGAAGGTTGCTTATAATGGCACCACCGGCTATGCCGATACAGTCGGAGTAAATGACTAAAGCGGGCACACAGACGATACATGCAATAAAGCGAGGAATCGCAAGATAGTGAACCGGGTTAATATCCAGAGTTTTAAGGGCGTCGATCTCCTCATAAACCTTCATGACGCCGAGCTCTGCCGCCATTGCAGACCCGGCCCGGCCGCAACAAGAAAACTCGTCATGACCGGGCCCAGCTCCCTGACCATTGAATGGCCGACTATTGCACCGATTATATTCTGACCTCCGTATTTCTGCAGTTCCACCCCAGTCTGCAAGGCAAGCACCATACCGACAAAAAAGGCCATGACCGAGGCGACCGGCAATGTCTCGTAGCCTATTATGGCCATTTGGGCAAAGATGCTGGCCCTGTTGCGCGAGCTTCCCAAAAAAATAGATTGTCTGCCCAAGAAGGATCAGCATTTCGCCGATTATCTGATGAAAAAGTATCACCTTCTTGCCAATTCTATCGAAGGCTCCCGTCATTGCGGTACACTCCTTGGGATCGCCAGTTCTTCGGCCTTGACATCTCCAACTGCAGCGCCCCAGTTAAGGCCAACTGGAAGCCACAGCAGATTCATTCTTTTGTCCCTGATTGTTCCCGTAACGTATCAGGCCTTTTAACAGTTTCAAGTCGCTCTTCTTTTCGTCAGACTGAAACTGGATAAGTGGGAACAATTCAAAGGCTACTTCATCACTACGAATTCATGCCAATAAAGGTTCCAGAAGATAGACATAACAGAGTCACCATTTTCATGCCCATCTCTGCTGATAAAAACGCCACAATGGTGCCCAGTTTTTTTCTATGCCTTCCCGATCAAAAATGGGCTCCACTGGGGCAGGAATGGTCAGTGATTTCACTCCCCGTGTGTCACTTTTATAGACAAAAAGTGGCCACAGGGCCGTTCGCCGCCGGTCACTGCCATCCTTCGGCCAAGTCTCCCTATTGTCGTTATAAAGGAAGAAGAGGATTCGGTCCAACTCTTGGCGGTAAGAAGAAGAGTTGATTTCCTCATGCTTCAAAAGAGGCCACATATACCAGCGCTTTAGATTCTCCTTCCTCTTTTCTTCCGAAAAGAAAGGGAGGATTCTGGTTTCATTCTTTGAACTGCCGCGAACGGTAAGCCAAAACGGCCATAGGTAATCAACTTGATGCTGATCGTGCAAAAGTTCATCGCTATAACCGAAAAAGGGCCAGAGGAACGAGCGGGAAACCCTCTGCGGCGAGTCAGTAGCCACATAAAGGGGTAAAATTGAAAATTGATGTGTGGGGTTTTCTGTGTTCAGACCCACTATGCTGGAATGGAGAAAAAAAGGCCATAGGGCAAATCGCTTATCGTAAACCCTTTCCTTGGCCGATTGACCGTAAAGAGGCCAGACCTTGAATCCGCTCTCCCTGTCACCTTCTGTGGTGGAGAAGAAGGGATAAAGATAGTTGCGTGTTGTGGTCCCATTTTTAACAGTCCTTCCGTAAATCGGGAATAGAGCAAAATGATACTCATCACGCCAGAACCTCTCATAAATATCTCCATAAAAAGGAAAGAAGGACCTGTATGGACCATACTTACTCGAGTTTCCGCTGATGTAAAAGGGGAAAAACATCGATTCCTTTTGCTGGCCTTCTGGTTCATTCTTACGAAAGGTGTTGCTCTGAATTAGCTTCAGAAATTGAAAGGTACTGACTTCGGGTGATGTTTCCTGGGATGCCAATGGATAAAGATAGTTAATTGATGCGGTTTGACTGTTAAGATTGGCTGTTTCATAAAAAAGGGGTCGAAGCGCCATTTGCCGCTCATTCCCCTGTTGTTGAAACTTGAATAAAGGCCCGAGGATGGAAAGGTTGCTGTATCCGTCTCTGGGGCTCTGCCGATAGTCAAACAGGGGCCAGAAGGTAACAATAGTGCCTGTATTTTCCATGGCAGATTCTGTCTCAGCACAAACAACGGTTGCAGAGCAGAGCAGAAAAAGCAGGAAGACTATGGTTGATATAAAACTAGGCATAGACCTCAGTTAGAGACGGGCAATCTGCCAGATAAGTAGCAGGAACAGAAAGGCTTCCTTGGAAGAACTGGCAATAATATCCTCATGAACGAAGTTTAGTCAACAAAAAAGACCCGACAAAGCGGGTCTTTAGGGGCCTGAAAACTTTCAATAATTAATATTTGCTGTCGGCATAGTCAACCCAACCGCCGGAAAGAACCAGGGCCTGGTCGAAGGGAGAGATTTGGAAATAAAGTATATCTTCTTTCCCTCCCCCTTTAACAGTGATTCTTTGGGATTTCACGTCGACATCGATAATAGTGTCACTGAGGTCGGAATAGCCGAAGAGAATATCGAGGTTGTCCTTAGACAGTTCGATGGCAGCCATGCCACAGTTGAACATGTTCTGTCGAAAAATACGTGCAAAGGATTCAGCAATAACTACATTTATGTCATTAACCTCAAAAACCCATGGCGCGTGCTCACGGGAAGAGCCACAGCCGAAATTGGCGCGGCTTACCACCACCCTTGCCTTTCTGGTCTTTTCTGCTTTTGGATCAAATCCGGGCAATTTCAGGTCTTCAAGAATATAAGGCTTTAGATCTTCCTTGGTAATCTCGGTCAAATATTTGGCCGGTATGATTTCGTCCGTATTTATGTCAGATCTATCCAGGAATAAGGCTGGCCCGACAAAAGTTTTCATATTTATCTCCTTATTAATTAAAGATATTTTCGCGGGTCAGCAAGTTTCCCCTCAATGGCGGTAGCAGCCGAGGTTGCCGGGGACATTAGATGAACCATCCCTCCCTTGCCCATCCGTCCCATGAAGTTCCTGTTTGTAGTGGAGGCACAGACCTCACCTTCAGCCAAAACCCCATTACTCATACCCAGACAAGCGCCACAAGTGGGGTTTGTCACACAAAATCCGGCATCCATGAAAATAGCAATAAGCCCTTCTTGCAGAGCGTCACTGTATATTTTGGGGGTTGCTGGAGAAAGGATGGCACGAACAGATGGAGCAATCTTTTTCCCTTTAAGGATTCCTGCTGCTATCCGTAAATCTTCCAAACGACCATTGGTACATGAGCCCAAGTAAATCTGGTCCACTGGTGCGCCTGCAATTTCGCTGATGAACTTGACCTGATCCGGCTTGTACCCGAAAGTAACCACTGGCTCCAGTGTGGAAACATCGATATCTATGATGCGGTCGTAGGTAGCGTCAGCATCAGACCACCAGTTTTTAAATTCTGCCAAGGCAGCCTCTTTGTTAGAATATTCGTTTTCAATGAACGGCCACAGGTAATCCAGCGTTACTCTGTCTGGCATACATATTCCCGATGTACCACCCGCCTCTATTGCCATATTGCACAATGTCATGCGGGACTCCATAGTCATACCCTCCACCACCGGCCCTTGAAATTCCATGACCCTGTCCGTTGCCCCATTGACTGTCAGCTGGCCAATGACATGAAGTATTACGTCCTTGGCATATACCCCCTTAGGCAAGCTTCCGTTCAGATTGATCCTGATGGTCTTTGGCTCACGAAAGGCACAGACTCCTTTCAGAATACCCACCTCAAGGTCGGTTGTACCGACTCCAGCAGCAAAAGCACCGAATGCGCCATGTGTACAGGTGTGGGAATCTCCCATTATCACCGTATAACCGGGACGAATATATCCTTTCTCAGGAAATAAAGCATGACAAACCCCGTTGGCGCCGATGTCGAAAAAATCCTTTATCGAGTGGCGGTGCGCCCAGTCACGCAATATTTTAGCCTGAGTGGCTGTTTTGGTGTCCTTACTGGGGGTCACATGATCAATAACGGCTTTTATCTTGCTTGGATCGAAAACACGGTCTTTTTTTCTAGCCAGCAGGTCTGCTATGGCGATGGGCGTTGTTATTTCATGGCACATCACCACATCAAGGCTCAAAACTTTGGTCCCCAAAAAAGGTTCATCAACCAGGTGAGATTTAAAAATTTTTTCTGCTATTGTCATCCCCATAACGCATCCTTTCACATGAACATAGGATCAATTGCATCGACAATGTAATCAAATAGTCGCTGCAAATCAATTTAATATTTGTTCAATTTTAGTAAACATTTGCTTAGGCAAATGTTTACTAAAATTGAACAAATATTAAATTGATTTGCAGCGACTATTTGATTACATTGTCGATGCAATTGATCCTATGTTCATGTGAAAGGATGCGTTATGGGGATGACAATAGCAGAAAAAGTTTTTAAATCTCACCTGGTTGATGAACCTTTTTTGGGGACCAAAGTTTTGAGCCTTGATGTGGTGATGTGCCATGAAATAACAACGCCCATCGCCATAGCAGACCTGCTGGGGCGAGAAAAAAAGACCGTGTTTTCGATCCAAGCAAGATAAAAGCCGTTATTGATCATGTGACCCCCAGTAAGGACACCAAAACAGCCACTCAGGCTAAAATATTGCGTGACTGGGCGCACCGCCACTCGATAAAGGATTTTTTCCCTATCGGCGCCAACGGGGTTTGTCATGCTTTATTTCCTGAGAAAGGATATATTCGTCCCGGTTATACGGTGATAATGGGAGATTCCCACACCTGTACACATGGCGCATTCGGTGCTTTTGCTGCTGGAGTCGGTACAACCGACCTTGAGGTGGGTATTCTGAAAGGAGTCTGTGCCTTTCGTGAGCCAAAGACCATCAGGATCAATCTGAACGGAAGCTTGCCTAAGGGGGTATATGCCAAGGACGTAATACTTCATGTCATTGGCCAGCTGACAGTCAATGGGGCAACGGACAGGGTCATGGAATTTCAAGGGCCGGTGGTGGAGGGTATGACTATGGAGTCCCGCATGACATTGTGCAATATGGCAATAGAGGCGGGTGGTACATCGGGAATATGTATGCCAGACAGAGTAACGCTGGATTACCTGTGGCCGTTCATTGAAAACGAATATTTACAAAGAGGCTGCCTTGGGGAGAAATTAAAAACTGGTGGTCTGATGCTGACGCTACCTACGACCGCATCATAGATATCGATGTTTCCACACTGGAGCCAGTGGTTACTTTCGGGTACAAGCCGGATCAGGTCAAGTTCATCAGCGAAATTGCAGGCGCACCAGTGGACCAGATTTACTTGGGCTGATGTACCAATGGTCGTTTGGAAGATTTACGGATAGCAGCAGGAATCCTTAAAGGGAAAAAGATTGCTCCATCTGTTCGTGCCATCCTTTCTATAGCTGCCAAAAAAATATACAGTGACGCTCTGCAAGAAGGGCTTATTGCTATTTTCATGGATGCCGGATTTTGTGTGACAAACCCCACTTGTGGCGCTTGTCTGGGTATGAGTAATGGGGTTTTGGCTGAAGGTGAGGTCTGTGCCTCCACTACAAACAGGAACTTCATGGGACGGATGGGCAAGGGAGGGATGGTTCATCTAATGTCCCCGGCAACCTCGGCTGCTACCGCCATTGAGGGGAAACTTGCTGACCCGCGAAAATATCTTTAATTAATAAGGAGATAAATATGAAAACTTTTGTCGGGCCAGCCTTATTCCTGGATAGATCTGACATAAATACGGACCAAATCATACCGGCCAAATATTTGACCGACATTACGAAGGAAGATCTAAAGCCCTTATATCCTTGAAGACCTGAAATTGCCCGGATTTGATCCAAAAGCAGAAAAGACCAGTAAAGGCAAGGGTGGTGGGAGCCGCGCCATTTCGGCTGTGGCTCTTCCCGTGAGCATGCGCTATGGGTCTCTGAGGTCAATGACATAAATGTAGTTATTGCTGAATCCTTTGCACGGATTTTTTGATATAACATGTTCAACTGTGGCATGGCTGCCATCGAACTGTCCAAGGATAACCTCATCTTCTCTTCGGCTATTCTGACCTCAGTTAGATTATTATCGATGTCGATGCGAAATCCCAAAGAATCACTGTTAAAGGGGGAGGGAAGAAGATATACTTTATTTCCAAATCTCTCCCTTCGACCAGGCCCTGGTTCTTTCCGGCGGTTGGGTTGACTATGCCGACAGCAAATATTAATTATTGAAAGTTTTCAGGCCCCTAAGGACCCGCTTTGTCTGGTCTTTTTTGTTGACTAAACTTCGTTCATGAGGATATTATTGCCAGTTCTTCCAAGGAAACCTTCCTGTTCCTGCTACTTATCTGGCAGATTGCCCGTCTCTAACTGAGGTCTATGCCGTGTTTTATATCAACCATAGTCTTCCTGCTTTTTCTGCTCTGCTCTGCAACCGTTGTTTGTGCTGAGACAGAATCTGCCATGGAAAATACAGGCACTATTGTTACCTTTGGCTCCTGTTCGACTATCGGCAGAGCCCCAGAGACGAGACAGCAACCTTTCCATCCTCGGGCCTTTATTGAAGTTTCAACAACAGGGGAATGAGCGGCAAATGGCGCTTCGACCCCTTTTTTATGAAACAGCCAATCTTAACAGTCAAACCGCATCAATTAACTATCTTTATTGATTGGCATCCCAGGGAAACATCACCCGAAGTCAGTACCTTTCAATTTCTGAAGCTAATTCAGAGCAACACCTTTCGTAAGAATGAACCAGAAGGCCAGCAAAAGGAATCGATGTTTTTCCCCTTTTACATCAGCGGAAACTCGATAACATGGTCGATACAGGTCCTTCTTTCCTTTTTATGGAGATATTTATGAGAGGTTCTGGCGTGATGAGTATCATTTTGCTCTATTCCCGATTTACGGAAGGACTGTTAAAAATGGGACCACAACACGCAACTATCTTTATCCCTTCTTCTCCACCACAGAAGGTGACAGGGAGAGCGGATTCAAGGTCTGGCCTCTTTACCGTCAATCGGCCGGAAGGAAAGGGTTTACGATAAGCGATTTGCCCTATGGCCTTTTTTCTCCATTCAGCATAGTGGTCTGAACACAGAAAACCCCACACATCAATTTTCAATTTTACCCCTTTTATGCGCCTACTGACTCGCCGCAGAGGGTTTCCCGCTCGTTCCTCTGGCCCTTTTTCGGTTATAGCGATGAACTTTTGCACGATCAGCATCAAGTTGATTACCTATGGCCGTTTTGGCTTACCGTTCGCGGCAGTTCAAAGAATGAAACCAGAATCCTCCCTTTCTTTTCGGAAGAAAAGAGGAAGGAGAATCTAAAGCGCTGGTATATGTGGCCTCTTTTGAAGCATGAGGAAATCAACTCTTCTTCTTACCGCCAAGAGTTGGACCGAATCCTCTTTCTTCCTTTATAACGACAATAGGGAGACTTGGCCGAAGGATGGCAGTGACCGGCGGCGAACGGCCCTGTGGCCACTTTTTGTCTATAAAAGTGACACACGGGGAGTGAAATCACTGACCATTCCTGCCCCAGTGGAGCCCATTTTTGATCGGGAAGGCATAGAAAAAAACTGGGCACCATTGTGGCGTTTTTATCAGCAGAGATGGCATGAAAATGGTGACTCTGTTATGTCTATCTTCTGGAACCTTTATTGGCATGAGATCCGTAGTGATGAAGTAGCCTTCGAATTGTTCCCACTTATCCAGTTTCAGTCTGACGAAAAGAAGAGCGACTTGAAACTGTTAAAAGGCCTGATACGTTACGGGAACAATCAGGGACAAAAGAATCTGAATCTGCTGTGGCTTCCAGTTGGCCTTAACTGGGGCGCTGCAGTTGGAGATGTCAAGGCCGAAGAACTGGCGATCCCAAGGAGTGTACCGCAATGACGGGAGCCTTCGATAGAATTGGCAAGAAGGTGATACTTTTTCATCAGGATAATCGGCGAAATGCTGATCCTTCTTGGGCAGACAATCTATTTTTTTCGGGAAGCTCCGCGCAACAGGGCCAGCATCTTTGCCCAAATGGCCATAATAGGCTACGAGACATTGCCGGTCGCCTCGGTCATGGCCTTTTTTGTCGGTATGGTGCTTGCCTTGCAGACTGGGGTGGAACTGCAGAAATACGGAGGTCAGAATATAATCGGTGCAATAGTCGGCCATTCAATGGTCAGGGAGCTGGGCCCGGTCATGACGAGTTTTCTTGTTGCCGGCCGGGCCGGGTCTGCAATGGCGGCAGAGTCGGCGTCATGAAGGTTTATGAGGAGATCGACGCCCTTAAAACTCTGGATATTAACCCGGTTCGCTATCTTGCGATGCCTCGCTTTATTGCATGTATCGTCTGTGTGCCCGCTTTAGTCATTTACTCCGACTGTATCGGCATAGCCGGTGGTGCCATTATAAGCAACCTTCACCCCAAAATCTTCGTATCATATTCAACATATTACGATAGCCTTACTGCCGCGATGAAATTTAACGAGATAGGAATAGGGTTGATCAAGGCATTCGTGTTCGGGGCCATCGTGGCCCTGGTTTCTTGCTTTGTGGGCTTCAAGACGTCAGGCGGGGCAAGGGGAATAGGCGTATCCACCACAAGGTCGGTGGTATGGTCGTTTATGCTTATTCTGGTGGCTGATTATTTTTTAACAAGACTTTTGATGTGACAATGGCAATTTCGGTTTTTACTGGAGGTCCAGCTGATGGCGATTTCAGTTGAAAAAAAAGTAGGCATGTTTTTTGTGGCAGGGTTGATACTGTTCGGTTTGATGTTGGAAGTGGGAGAAAAGTGGAACCCTTTTGAAAAAAAAGTGGTCTATAAAACCTATCTGACCAGCATTACCGGGTTGAAGATTGGTGATCCTGTACGGCTGGCAGGCGTGGATGTTGGTAAAATTGCCAATATCACCATCCTGGACGAACAGATTGAAATTGTTTTCGAAGTGAAGCCTGGTACCAGAATCAAGACCGATTCAGTCGCTTCCCTTCGTTTGACCAATCTTCTGGGAGGGCAGTTCCTGGGACTGTCCTTCGGTTCTCCCAGTTCACCTCTCCTACCCCCAGGGGGGGTGGTAAAGGGGCGTGATGTGGCCAATATTGATATCATCGTTGATAACGTCAGCGATGTGGTCAAAGATGCAAAGGTCCTGATCACGCAACTTAACGATAATCAAAATGAAGTGATGGGCAAGATCAGCGCCATCCTCGATGATAACCGTACTAACTTGAGAAGTTCCCTTGCCAACCTCAACAACATTACCACAAAATTGGACCGGGGTGATGGCTCACTTGCCATGTTGCTCAATGACAAGCTTCTCTATGAAAATTTTAGAGATGCATCCGCCAGTGTGAAAAACATTGCCTTCAAGATAGAAAAGGGTGAAGGGACCTTCGGTAAACTGGTTACTGAAGATTTGCTGTATACCGAGGCCAGATCTGCCATGACGCGAATTAATGATGGCATGAAGGACGTTCAGGAGATCGCCGCCAAGATAAACCGCGGTGATGGGACAATGGGCAAACTAGTCAATGATGAGACTCTATACAACGAAGTACGGGACGCATCCAGGAACATCAAGGAAATTACCCGCAAAATAAATGACGGTGAAGGGACTCTTGGCAAGCTTGTTAATGAGGATAAGCTGTACCTGGACACCACTGCAACTCTGAAAAAGGCGGAGAAGGCCATGGATGGACTGGGCGACTCCGGACCGATCCAGGTTTTGGGCAGTGTTATTGGTACGCTCTTCTAAACGGTTTCCTGATTTATAGAGATGGTAACTAAATGGCGCGATTGGCGCCATTTTTAATACGGAGGGTAACAAATGGATGCTCTTTCAATTGCTGTCGGCACCGTCACCATGCGCCCCTATGTGTTTGCCTTTTTTGCAGCATATTTGGTTGCTGCTGTTACCCATCTCGGATGGAAAAAAACCCTGTATTTTACCGGTATAGGCTACATGATCTCGTTTCTTTCGGAAGTATGTTCCATAAATACTGGCTTTCCCTATGGCTGGTATTACTACGTGGACGCAACCAGGGGGCAAGAACTATGGATTTTAGGCGTTCCTTTTTTTGATTCCCTCTCCTATGTCTTTCTCGCCTATTGCAGTTACAGCACCGCGCTTTTTGTCATTTCACCGATCAGAGCCTGCCGCAGAGATTTAGTTACCCTTGAAACCAGGGCCATCCGCGGATCTTATTCTGTTTTGCTTCTGGGTGCGTTGTTTCAGGTTTTTCTGGATATAATAATAGATCCGGTGGCGTTGCAGGGGCATCGATGGTTTCTCGGCGGTATTTACGGCTATCGGGAACCGGGCATTCATTTCGGGGTGCCCCTATCAAATTACGCAGGCTGGTTTCTTGTGAGTGCGATTATGATTCTTGCATTGCAGAAGATTGATGCTTGCGTGGACATTAAGGATGTGAAACCGAAAGGGGTGTCTTCCCTCCCTTTTCGTTCCCTGTTCGGGCCGATACTTTACCTGTCTGTTATTATTTTTAACCTCACCATAACCATGGTGATCGGTGAACGGCTGATGGCGATGACAGGCATCTTCATCTATACCCTGCCTACTGTAATTGCCATTGTTCTGATTGTGCGGAGAGTGAATAAGTATACCAAGGAGGAATCATCTCAGCACCTGGCTGACTATCCATACTTATCTAGCCAAAAGGGGCAGGAGCTGTCTCGAACTATCCTGGGTAAAGCCATTTGATTGCAGCTGTTGGTGCTGAAGCCTGTTGGATGAGCCCTCGCCAAAAGCTTGTGGCAATTGTGCATAGGGGTCATAAGCAAAACCGGAGGAGAAGGAGACGGACTTTTCGGCTGCATTAATAAGCGCTACAACAGTCTTTCCGTCTTTTGGAAAGGAGGATAAGCCAATAACGGGAAATATTCCACTTTGGTCACCGTTTGTTGCCGATGATCGATGCACTGCCTTTTTGACTCTTTCGGCGACCAAATGCGATGCCTCTCTTCCAGTATCAGGCAGGATGATGCAGAATGACTCCTCGCCATAAGTGGAAAGGAAATCATTTTCCCGCAACATCTCTTTCAATATCGCGCCTACTGTTTTTAGTGTACTTCCCATATCTGCCGGAGTTGCAACCTCACCATCACTAGAATGAAAGCTGAGATTTACCAGCATGACAGCCAAAGAGCCATTTTGCCGTTTGCTGCGACTGATCTCTTCTCGCATCCTTCTCAGCAGCATCCCTTGACTATAAAGTCCCGTCACCTCGTCTATTGCAGTCAAATTCTCGCCCTCTTCATCAGCTTTCTTGCTGAGGGCGCTATGAACAATTCCAGCCGCATGGTCGGTGAAAAAGGCCAGGGTCTCCATGTCCTTTTGATTGAAATCGGTACCGTTTTCCTTGTCTGATAATCTAAAACCCCAATTACTTTTTGATTGGCCCGAATGGGTATTGAAATGAATGATTTGGTCTTGAAGTTGGCCCTGTTGCCCCTGGCAATGGTCGTATCTTTCTCAATATCCGTGACAAGAAGCGGGCAGCCTGCAGCTGCCACCTTACCGGCGATACCTTCCCCGATTCGAATCGTGTGGTTTTCTGCCAGATGTGGGTTTACACCCAGCAGCGACTCGATTTGGAGGTATTCCCTTTTTTTGTCGAGTGTCATGAAGGAACCGCCTGATGCTGCTACCATCCCAGCGGCTGTATTGAGAAGGTCATCACAGAGTTTGCGGTAGTTGTCGATCAGCAGCATTGAGCTGATTATCGACAGCATCTTCTGTGAGCGAGTACTCATCGTCAAGAGTTGCTCTTCTTGTAATAATTGCCGAAGCCTTGCTGCGACACGACTGTTGAGAAGCTCCATCAATGATAGATCACTCTCGGTTAATTGCACGTCCAACAGTGTAACAAGTCCGCAATCATCATCTTTGCTCCAAAATCGAAGGCAGATTGCACTTCCAACAACTGTTTCGGGTAGAAGCGCGGCGATCTCGCTGCCAAGGAGGAAGCTCTTTTCCCTGTGTTCTTTTGGAACGATATTGTGGAGCTGATAGGGACTGGTTCTTATGATAGCAGCCGGTGGCGCCCACCCATCACCTAGTGAGAGGCCTTGATAGGTTCTCTCGGTTAGGATAACCGCAAGTCTTGGTATGTCAAAAAGGATAGTCAGTGTATCAAGGAATAGAGACAGGGTCGTTGCACAGGTGGTTAATTTGTCAATTCCAGAGCAGATTCCCGCAATGGCATTAACTTTGTCAAGGGTTTCCTCCGGTGCCCGCTGCTTTTTGTTGCAGATGGACCTGATTATTTCGGATACTTTTGCTGCAGTATCCTCAACATCTTGCTTTGCGGCAATCCTGAATCTATAGAAGAGCTCAAGGAGATCAGCAGGGTTTTTGCCTGTCAAATCGGCAAGACCTTCAATCTTTACCAGGTCGAGGCCCTTGTCCCTAGCCCCGACACCTGTTATACAAAAAGACTGGCCGGTATAGTTTGAAAAAGGAACGGCAAAAAGATAAAGTCCTTCGGGCGAACGCAGAACAGTTGGCCGGCTCGCCATTTCAGCTATTTCGAGTATCTCTGCGAAAACAGTGACAGGTAGGACTTCCGGGAGCAAGGTAGCAAGCAGCTCCCATCGATTTGCTGCGGCAACTTCACGCTCTGTCCGTAGGCGAAAAACTAGCAAGTCATAGCCTTTTAGGAAGGGATATCCTTTCAAAGACTCTGTAATTTCAACGGGATCAATAGCAATACTCAGATACCCCGACATTTTCCCACCTTCTTTATTGCTTGAGAGGTCGCTTCACTTGCTCTCTTTCCCTGCTAAGACGTTCCCCCGACAGTGATACCTGAGATCAGGAGGGTTGGTTGGGCATCCGATACAGGTACACCCTGTCCTTCCTTGCCGCAGGTTCCGATGCCGAAACCTAGGTCACTGCCCACCATGGTAATCCTGTTGAGTACATCGGGCCCATTGCCGGTAAGAGTGGCGCCGCGAACCGGTTCGGTGATGTTCCCGTTTTCCAGCAGGTAACCTTCCGAAACCTCAAAAACAAAATCGCCATTTACCGTGTTGACCTGTCCTCCACCCATTTTCTTGACAAACAGACCATGGGTAACGCTCTTGATGATTTCTTCAGGTGGCGTGGTCCCAGGAGCTATCAAGGTATTGGTCATCCGGGCAATTGGTTTGGTCTGATAGGATTCACGCCTGCCATTGCCGGTTGACCTGGTATTGTCCTTCATGGCTGAAAGCCTGTCGTACATGTATCCTTTTAATATCCCGTTTTCAACCAGGACGGTGCGTTCAGCGGGCGACCCTTCATCGTCGAAGAAGAAAGAACCTCGGGCGTTGGCTATGGTGGCATCGTCTATTACGGTCACAAGCGGTGATGCCACCATTGTTCCTATTTTGCCTGAATATACAGACATCCCGGACTGGGCAAGATCTGCTTCCAGTCCGTGGCCGATTGCCTCATGCACCATTGTGCCGCCTGCTTCTGAAGAAAGGATGACCGGCATGGTACCACCGGGCGCTTTACGAGCACCAAGCATCATCAAGGCACGTTTTGCGGCGGCAATAGCCAATTCTTCCGGATTTTTCAGGTCAAAGATTTCAAAGCCGAGGACTCCCCCGACAGCTTCATATCCAGTCTGGATCAAAGATCCGTCGGCAACAACTACGTTGACGGTGAAAACAGTGCCAGTTCTTGTGGTTTCGATGAACTCGCCCAATGAATTAACGATCTGGGCCATTGCTGCGCCGTCACGGTACATGGCTGTTACCTGGCGCACTCGCTGGTCGGCACCTCTGGCTGCCCGGTCGGCTTTGGTAACGGTAGCAACCTTGTCTTGAAGAAGGATGTTTTCAGGTGACTGCAGGATCGAAAAAGAATTTCCCACAGTCTTTCGCCTCAGGTCAAAGGACCCAGCAAATTTTTCCCCTTTGACTGCCCGGCACACCGTATCTGCCAGGGCCAGCAGAGCCGTTTCAGTAATCTCATTGGTATAGGCGTAAGCGGTGCGTAGGTCTGATATGACGCGGATGCCCACCCCCCGGTCGGCGCCGGTGATGACTTTTTCAATTTTGGCATCTTCACAGACAATGGCCGTTGAGCTGCCAGCCTCAAAATAAATATCTGCAAATTGTCCACCGTGGGAGAGAGCCCGGCGAAGGATCTCGGCGCAATTAAACTGATCAAGCATGCCATTTTTCCTTGCTAAATATTTCAGCTTCAGGAGTTTCTAGCCTGAAGTCGGGAGGGTAGACTTCGGTGAATTCTACTTCGGAATGTAGCTCTTGCAGGAGCGTCTCCACCTCACCTTTATAGCCATCGGGAGCACTTATTCGAATAGTGCCGTTTCGAACATCTTCGGTACTTAAAGTGGCAAAACCTTCATAGGCTTCCAGAATAAACTTTAGGTAAACAAGGTCTTTAGTGCTTATTTGAAAGTACCGTATGCTCACTTCACCCATTTGATTTCCTTAAAAAACATTACTTTAAAAATTACCATTTGGCGCCATAAAAGACAACTGAAAGATTCAATTTTTGCTTGTCTTTGACTGTGGTTATTTCTGCAATGCCACCAGTCCAGGGTGTCCCGGGAATTGTCCCATGACAAGAGGCGATTCGGCAGCATTTACTGCATATTCCTCCGCTGCTTCCGCCAGAGTGATAAAGCGAACTTCTAGTTTTTTGAGGCGATCCAGAAGATCAACAAATTGGTGCTCCATTACTCCGCCTTCCATTTCCGCATGAATATTATGGACATTGAGTCCAGGCGTCAGGCAGGAAAGGTAATAGTCGTTGATATTGTCGGCAGTTATATCTTTTTCACCGAGCAGATCAGCCATGGTGGCCCAAGTGGTCGGAATCTGAAGGGTCTCGTAGCGTCTGTCGTTAAATATCGGATAAAAAGGAGATTTGCCTCGACAATCGCTGCAGTAGGAGAGGGAGAGGGCGTCCTGTATTTCCAGAGAATCGGCGGATACGGTCCAACCAGGGGTGGCAGTCGTTTTCGGCCGCTGTCCTATTAATTCCTCATAGAGGGAGAAGGCACGGCCAAATTCCATTGCGACTGTCCTTTTAGGCAGCCATGGCAACAGGTCGTGCCATTTTACATGGTCCCAGCAGTGGATGCCGGTTTCATGCCCCATAGCAGAGGTTTTACGGATTATCTCAGGGAATGAAGAGCCAATCAGCGGCGGGGGGAGGATTGTGCCGTAAAGCATTGTCTTTAAATCATAAGCGGAAGTTACTCCCGAGAGCAGTATTTTTTTCAAGAAGCCTTTTTGAGTAAAAATGCGGCGGATTGCCTTGCCGGAATTGTCCGGCCCCATGGAGAAGTAGAAAGTCGCTTTAATTCCCGCGGACTCCATGATCTTAAGCAACCTTGGAACACCATCACGGGTGCCGACATAGGTGTCCACATCTACTTTGATGGCTATTGTTGTTGGGCTCATGATGTTCATCACTCACTTTTATCGCGTCTGACCAGATCAAATTTTTCAGCAGCAAAAGGCGTTCTGACAATAATTCGTTGATTGGGATTTGCTGCCTGAAGGGTTTCTCCACCATCGGTGATTATTTCCGGTATACGGTAAAAATGTGAGGAAAGAGCCGGGCCGATGAATTCGAGTGTATCCCAGGCCTTGATCCTGTTTCGAACCCCAAGGACAATAGTGGCGTCATTGCGTACTTCTTCGACAATGGCGACGAATTCGTGATTTCTTATGTAACTGGAATGGTACTGGTGGTCTACATCTTTGGGTGGACCAAGAAGAAATCCTGTGGTATACCCGCGATGGCTGATCTTACACAGTTCTGCAAGCCACTCATCATTGAATTCATAGCTATTCGGGCCAGAGAAAAAACTGTCAATGGCGTATCGGTAAATTCTTACCACCGATGCCACATAATAGATTCCTTTCATCCGCCCTTCGATCTTTAAGGAATCAACGCCGGCATCGAACAGCTGCGGCAGGTATTGCAACAGGCAGAGGTCCTTTGAATTGAATATAAAAGTACCATTATCATCTTCAAGGATAGGAAAATATTCGCCAGGTCTTGTCTCTTCTACAATGGCATAATTCCAGCGGCAGGGCTGGGTGCATTCCCCCTTGTTGGCGTTTCTGCCACTCATGACGTTGGAAAGCAGACATCGCCCAGAGTACGAGATGCACATTGCGCCATGGACGAAGGCCTCAAGTTCCATGGAAGATTTCTCTCTTACCTCTGCCATCTCTGCCAGGGACATTTCCCTTGCCAGGTTAACTCTTTTAATTCCATGTTTTTGCCAGAAGAGCACGCTTTTCCAGTTGGTGGTATTGGCCTGAGTCGAGAGATGGATGTCACGCTCAGGTGTAATCTCTTGAATTAATTCGATTACCCCCGGATCGGCCGCAATATAGGCGTCAAAAGGGATCTGCTGCATCTCTTTCAGGTATCTTTCCAGTTGAATCAAATCCTTATTGTCTGCATAGGCGTTGATTGTGAGATACACCTTTACCCCGTGGCCATGGGCATAGTCTACCGCCTCAGCAAGCTCAGAGGAGGAGAAATTGTCGGCCAGGTTACGTAGCCCAAAACTTTTTCCACCCAGGTAAACTGCATCGGCTCCGTAGTGAATTGCAATGCGCAGTTTTTCCATATTGCCGGCAGGGGCAAGAAGCTCCGGTTTCTTCATTATTACCTCTGCTGCAGTTATTAAAGTCCTTGCTGTTCCAGAAAAACGCATGTGGAGCTGCAAGGCGCGACAGATGATAACATAATTGCTGGGGGTTGTCATACCGCAAACTATGCTTTCTCCTTGACAAAAATCGCGAAAAGGCTTTAATTATGTAAGTTTTTTTAGGGGGAGCTGGCATGCGGTTACGGGATTTGGTGGTTTGTATAAGTTTCTTTTCTCTGCTTGCAGGGTGTGCCAATAGCGATTTCGTTGTCAGAAAACAAATGGAAATGGAAGCCAGGATGGAGCAGTTGGCGCAGGCTAATCTCGCAGCCAATTCACGTCTGACAACCCTTACTGACGAGGTGAAAGAACTGCAGGGACGCCTGAAGTCTTCGACTGCTGATCTTGATGCTTTTAAGACCAACATTGCCGAATTCAAGAACTCCATGGAACTGATCGATGACAAGCTTGCCATGTTGAATCATCCGACTTCAACCTCTAAAATCGAGGTGGTAAACAAAGAGGCTTCGCCAACCGATACGCATTCTGCTGATCAGGACGCATATATGCAAGCGTTCGGGATGTTCAGTACCAATAATTATAGCGGGGCGATTGATGCCTTTGAACTATTCATCAAAACATTCCCTGAAAGCGATAATGTAGCAAATGCACTCTATTGGCTGGGCGAGTGCCATTATGCTCAACATAATTACAATGAGGCCATGGAAGTCTTTTCTAAAGTCATTACCACCTTTCCCAGCGGCAATAAGGTTCCTGATGCCATGTTAATGACGGGTTATACATTGTTGAGCATGAGTGAACCTGCCAAAGCGAAGGAGTCGTTGCAATCGCTGATGGAAAAATATCCGAATAGTCAAGCTGCAGCAAAGGCCAGAGAGAGATTGGCACGTCTTTCAAAGTGAGGTTAATATGAAAAAAATGCTTTATGCCGGATTCCTCCTTCTTGTAGTGTTTCTCCCTTACCAAGCATTATCTGCTCAAGATGAAGAGCCCACCGTCTATGTAATTCAAAAAGGTGACACTCTTTGGGGGCTTTCGGATCGATTTTTACGTGATCCGAGTTATTGGCCCAATCTCTGGGAGCGCAACCAAGTTATTGCCAATCCTCACTTCGTTTTTCCTGGCCAGAAAGTTAAAGTATACCCAGACCGACTTGAGGTGGTAAGTCCACCGGCAGATGTTATTGAGCCTACGCAGCCTGTTGATAAGCAGGAAGTGCCTGTTCCCGTAAAGACATTTACCGTCACTGGTGGTGAAGGCTTCCTCATGGGTAAAGGTTTTAATCCGGCAGGCTATATAGTATCCACATATCAGAATCGACAGATGGTTGGAGAGGATGAAGTTGTCTATACTGATATCGGCAGGAGGAATGGAGTCGATGTCGGGGCCAAATTTTCCATATTTAAAAAAGTCGGTCCCGTCAGCCACCCGACCACTAATGTGGTGCTGGGCTACAAGGTTGTGCCGCTGGGAACTCTTCAGCTTTCCGAGTTGGAGGATAAGGTTTCGAAGGCGATTGTCACCAAATCTTTCGAAGAAATTGGCGCAGGCTCTTTTCTCATGCCTTATCGTCCACATCAAGCCGAGATTTCGCTAAAGGCCTCAAACAAAGAGCTGATTGGTTACATTGTCGAGACCAAGGCCGGGAACAAAGCCATCGCCGCAGGAGATGCTATTTATCTTGATTTAGGTAAGGAACAGGGTCTTGAGGCGGGAAATATGCTCTATGTTGTCAGGGACGTTGTCCCCGACCAGAAATATGCTCTGGATAAGATCGATAAATTGCCAGTTGATGTAATTGGAGCATTAGTGGTCGTCGAAACTGGTGAAAACACCTCGACGGCTCTGGTCATAAAGAGTATTGACACTATTTATCGCGGAGATCGCGTCGAATTAAAAACAAATTAATGCTCATTTGAAAGGGGCGGCCCATGGTCAGACCCCTTTTTTTCGCTATTTATGGATCATTATTATTGGTTTGCCCTGAAGTCAGTCCCTTTTGTGGGAAACGTTACCTTTCGTAAACTCCTTGAACGCTTTGAGACGCCTGAACGGGTGCTTAAGTCTTCTATGGCTGAGTTGTCACAGGCGAAGGGTATTTCTTCTACGGTTGCCGCCTCCATTGCTAGTCATGATTATGCCAGGATTGCCGAGCAGGAGTGTGAGTCGGTGGCGAGGCATGGTGTTAAGGTCGTAGATTTTCTGGCGGCCCAATACCCGAAAATCCTTTTACAGATCAGTGATCCTCCTCCATTCCTTTATGTGAAAGGCACACTATGCGGAATAGAAAATACTGTCGCGATTGTCGGTTCCCGTCGGGCCTCAACCTACGGGTTGATGACCACGGAACGGCTGGCGGGAGAATTGGCAGTTAACGGTGTTACGGTGGTGTCCGGCATGGCCAGGGGAGTAGATACTGCGGCTCACAGGGGAGCTTTGAGGGCTTCTGGCAGAAGCATCGGCGTGTTGGGCTGCGGCATAGACGTGACATATCCACCGGAAAACCGTTCCCTTTTTGCCGAAATGGAAGAAAAAGGGGCGCTGGTTTCAGAATTTCCCATGGGGACGACACCTCTGGCCGAAAACTTCCCCCGCCGCAACCGCATCATTAGTGGCATGTCTCAAGGGGTTCTGGTGGTCGAGGCTGTTCAGAACAGCGGTTCGCTGATAACTGCTCGATACGCCCTGGATCAGGGAAGAGAAATTTTTGCCATTCCTGGTAATATCAACAGTAGTGGCAGCAGGGGAACCAATCAGCTCATAAAGCAGGGGGCAAAACTCGTTGAAGAGGTGGGGGACATCCTGGAAGAGCTGCATTTGCCTAAAGCAACAGCCAGCCAGATTCCTTTGCCACCCCCTTTCAGCCTTACTCCACAGGAAGCCGGAATTTTCACCATGCTGGCTGAATCGCCGCTCCACATCGATGATGTCATTGTCAGAAGTGAATTGACAGTCTCTGACGTTTCGGCTACTTTACTGCGCTTGGAGTTGAAGGGTGCTGTAGTGCAGTTGCCGGGCAAGTTTTTCGCATTAAATAAATAAAGCATTCAATTGGTGAAATCAATATGCCTCAACATCTTGTCATCGTCGAATCTCCGGCTAAGGCCAAAACCATCGAGAAATTCCTCGGGCCCGACTACAAAGTGTTGGCCTCTTTTGGCCATGTGCGGGCTCTGCCCAGCAAACAGGGTTCGGTTGATATCGAGCATGACTTCGAGCCTAAATATGCAGTGCTGCCAGAGAGCAAAAAGCATATCGATGCCATAAAAAAAGAGCTGAAGCAGTCTGACGTGCTGCTGCTGGCGACTGACCCCGACCGCGAGGGTGAGGCCATTTCCTGGCACTTGCTGGCGGCGCTTGGGCTGGACAAGAAGTCGACCGTCGAAATCAAGAGGGTCGTTTTTCACGAAATTACGAAGGGTGCCATCGTTCACGCCGTGGAGAATCCCCGTGATATTGCCCATGATTTGGTTGATGCGCAGCAAGCACGCTCCGTACTTGACTACCTGGTAGGATTCAATCTGTCGCCGTTTCTCTGGAAGAAAATCCGTTACGGGCTCTCCGCCGGCAGGGTACAATCCGTTGCCCTGCGCTTAATTTGCGAGCGGGAGAAAGAGATCCAGGCCTTCATCGAGCAGGAATACTGGACTATTGGCGCCGACCTGACTACGGCCGGTAACCAGAAAATTTCTGCCAATCTTATAGAGGCGGACGGGCAAAAGCTGGGTAAATTTGGAATCCCCAATAAAGAAACAGCCGATCGTTTCACGGAAATCCTGGCCAAGGGCAGCTACAATGTTGAGAAGGTCACCAAAAGCGAACGTAAGCGGCAACCTTCTCCCCCATTTACTACCTCAACTTTGCAGCAGGAAGCGGGACGTAAACTTGGCTTTTCTGCGAAAAAAACCATGTCCATCGCCCAGAAACTTTATGAGGGCATTGATATCGGAGAGGGAA
>CAWAFF010000023.1:0-15769 GCA_963780945.1 uncultured delta proteobacterium
TCGACGTAAAAGAGATTGTAATGTACTGAATTAACAAACACGCTGTGCCTTTGGCTTGTGTAGGCACGTCTGTTGCAGAGATGCCTCTGAATTTCAAATTAAGAGGGCGAGACTTTATTTCTGGCTTCAAAAATTATTATCCAAGGAATGCTCATCGCAAGAAAAAGAAATGAGAGGTAAAGCGATGAAAATTATAAGGTTTGTGAACAGTTTGGCACGAGTAGCAGTATTCGCAGCTGTCGCCTTGCCGGCGCTCTCCTATGCTGCCAATATGAATGATTATTGCATCACTCCGCCGTTTATACAGGCTGCAAGCAAACCCAACCTTCTACTGATGCTCGACAATTCGGCCAGTATGTACGACCTCTCCTATGCATCAGCGGGAACTACTTACTGTTATGACAATACCTATAACAACACCGCCCGTTATACGGGCTACTTCGTAGAGGGTGAAGCCTACAAATATGTATACGACCGTGATGAGACTGCTCACTTTGTAGGTGGCCAAACCCTCCCCACCAGCGGTGGGACCTACCGGACCAGCTATTTATATGTTGAGATGAGCGGGACCAAGGGGGCGACTGACAGACGAATAACATCCTTCATCGCCACCGGCAAATTTCTCAACTGGTTGACTGCGTCCAAATTGGACAACCAGAAAGCGATCCTGACCGGCGGCAAGTACAACATTGTCACAGGACTTCTGGAAGCAGAGTCACGTGGATGTGTAGGCAGGAGATTCGTCAAGGAAGTGCCGGCGGCGGACTGGCCATCGGGTACCATTCTTCCCGTAACTCTTTCCTTTGGCATCAGAGGTCCATGGGCCACCGACCCGGGTACAGTAGATAATATGCAGACCATGGGGGGGGGCACCAGGATTGATGTTTTTGAGATCGATTACAATCAGACTGCTTGTACTGGTGCAGTGACCGCATGGACCACCAGTCAGGTTCATGGGAGATGTTATCACCCAACCAATGATTGCTATGATCTTGCTGGCGGTGCCGGGACGTCCGCTGGTCGGGAACTGGGCACTTTCACCGAAACGACACGCGACTGTTTCCAGATCAAGCTAAATATCGCTAAGCTGATAAAAAATGGGAAAAGAGCAACTAATCCCAACCTTGATGCTGAACTTTTCAAGAATGTCACCCTGAATAACCTGGAAACCCAGTGCAACCTGGTCTACCAAAAAGACTGTAGCGGTTATTCTGATATCAGCTTGTGTCCTGCCATCAGCGATACCTCAAGCGGTAATTACATCTGTTCCGCTTCAAGGACCGATACAACTACTGACCCCGATGAAACTACCTCGATTCACTCGGCACCTTCGCTTCAGGCAATTCTGGAGAAGGATAGATTCTATGCCTACAAGGGGATTGATAGCACCGGCTTTGCCGGCAAGTGTTGGGATAATGGCACCGGCCAGTTTCCCGCAGATGCAGACAAGGCTGCGTCAAGAGGGAGATGCTTCATTACTGTTACGGGTTTGCCACACCTCCGGTCATTGACCCGTCCTCTGCCGCTCTTTCCACCTCGGAACAGGGTAACGTTCCCGCCATCATCATGGATGCCGGCCTTCGTTCAGCCGGACCTCCAATTGCGTTTTCCGGGGATACTTTTGATAATAGTCTCCATGTGCGCGTCGCCCCGTCTGCCGAACCTTCCGGTGTGATCCAGTTGTTTCAGAACCAGATCCGTCTGGGTGCCATGATTTTCAATGATTTAGGTTCGGCCTCCGAACCTTCACTGCCCCCTGTCGCAGTGTCGGGTAACAAGGACGCTGGCATGATTTTATCTTACATTGGTGATCCAGGCCAGTGTTCTGTGACTACCGCCACCGAATGCACCAGCGATTCAGGTTGTCCAGTCGGGGAGGCATGTAACCAGGCGGGAAACCATAGAGACGGGCTTATCAGTAGAATTGACGGCATTCCAGCCACTGCCTGGACGCCTTATGCAGAGGCCTACTATAATGCCATTTCCTATTTCGTCCAGGATGCCACCGGGACCAACAATGGTCTCAGTACCGACAAATTCAGTGCAAGTGGCGATGCCATTAAGACACCTCTTCCCAATACCGACGTGAGTTACACAGGCAAGAACCCGATTCTGGCACGGTGCCAAAATAACTATATACTCCTCATAAGCGACGGTTCTTCAACCGCTGGATCAGAACGAAACAATGAAATCTAAAGTCACAGCTACCACTAACTATTTTCGTGATCCCAGCACAGCAGCCATCGAGCCCGCCGTCTGCAGCAGTGTCTACCAGGGCAGTCCATATCTACATGATCTGAGCTATTCTGCACATCACCGCAATATTTTTAGCCCGAGCATTCTTTGCTCCAGTCACGTCTGTTCCAACACCGGTAACAGTTGTACCACCGCTTCTGACTGCACCAACGGTGCTTCTTGTGTATCTCCTTGTGAAAACGCGCAGACCATTACCACCCATGTCGTCTATACCGGGCCGCTTACCAGTACTCTTCCAGGACTTTGTGATCCATATACACAGATGAGTGCAACGGCCACAGCTGGTGGAACTACCATCAATCATGCCACTGACCCGGATCGGTTCTACGCCATTCTCATTGACACTTTTAAAAAGGTAATCGGGGGTGCCGCATCGGGAACTGCAGCTTCTATCCTCAGTAACAGCGAAGGGAGCGGCGCAAATATCCTTCAAGCGGTCTTTTATCCCACTAAAACTTTTGGCATGGTCTGCTCAGTGGACAGAACAAGGAACTGTAGGCAAAATTCCGATTGCCTTATCGCCGGCGAGACTTGCATTTACACTGAAGCCAGCTGGATCGGCGAGATGCAAAACCTGTGGTACTACATCGACCCCTTCCTCAACAACAGCACGATAAGAGAGGACACCGGATATACAGAGCTCAATAGAGCTGCTAACGCTGAACACCTTCTGAATTTGAAGATCGACAATGTCGTTCAGTTTCATTTCGATGGGACACAGACAAAGGCGAAAAAATTTCAGGATGTCAATGGTGACGGCGATGGCAATGATCCCGGGGACATTTTTGTCGGTGATTTTAGCGCTGATGATGTATCCAGTCTCTGGCGTGCCGGGGAGAAACTCTGGGAAACGGACCCCGACGCTAGAAAGATTTATACCAATGTAGGCGGCCAGCTCGTCGATTTTCTTCCTTCTATTGGTTCTAACGCTACATTCCAGAGCTACCTTCAAGTCGCTGATCCTGCTGAGGCTACCAAGCTTATTAATTTCGTCAGAGGTACGGATTACCCAGACTACCGGGGTAGGACCGTCCGCATAAAAGATGAAAAACGTGTCTGGAAACTGGGCGATATAATTTCATCCACTCCGCGCCTGCAGTCATCGTCACACCAAAACAGTTACGGCTTGCTTTCACCCAGTGGCTATAGTGATACTTCATACGCCGATGACCGTTATAATGCAGGCTACGCCAATACTTCTGATTATAAAGAGCGAGGCAAAGTCTATGTGGGAGCCAATGACGGCATGCTTCATGCCTTTAAACTGGGCAAACTAGATGTGACTCCATCCGGAGATCGTAAAGCAAAACTTACAGCCTTGACCCCAGATCTTGCGAAAGACCTTGGCAAAGAGGACTGGGCCTTCATACCGTTGAATGTGCTGCCATACCTTAAGTACATGTCTGAACAAAAGTATAGTCACCTCTATGCCATGGACGGCAGTACTGTTATTGTTGATGCCAGTATTGGCATCGTAGCCGGCTCCTGCAGCGAAACTACTGACTACTGGAAATGCCCTAAGGATTACACGAGCGGGACCGGCAATACCTGGAGAACTGTTTTGGTGGGGAGCATGGGAATTGGAGGTGCGTCACGCAACAAGGACAACCCGGATTGCAATGATCTAGCAACTACCGGTTCCTGTGTCAAAACCCCAGTTCCTGGCGTCGGATATTCGTCCTACTATGCCCTTGACATAACAGATTCGGACAACCCAAAGCTGTTATGGGAATTTTCGAGCCCCGAACCTGGGTTTTGCCACTTCAGGTGCATCAATTGTGCGCGTCAGTGC
This sequence comes from uncultured delta proteobacterium, assembly GCA_963780945.1. Taxonomy (GTDB): domain Bacteria; phylum Desulfobacterota; class Desulfuromonadia; order Geobacterales; family Geobacteraceae; genus Geotalea. The sequence goes on from CAWAFF010000023.1 coordinate 4,049, forward strand.
ACGTAAGGCAGATGGCACACCTGATCCCAGCAAAAACGGCAGATGGTTCGCCGTCTTCGGCTCAGGTCCGACTGGCCCCATTGACCCTGTTCTACACCGTTTCCTTGGCACCTCAGACCAGCAACTAAGGGTATTTGTCGTTGATCTGGCAACAGGTGTGCCTGTTCGTACTATTTGACAGACTGGAAGATGGGACTGTGATAGATAAGGCTTTTGCCGGTTCCATGGTCAATGGGACAATTGATACCGACCGGTGGAATAGATCCTCCCCGGGCTATTACCAGGATGATGCTGTCTACTTTGGTTACACCAAGATGACCACCACAGGCAACCCGGTTCTGGCTGCAGATACTTTCACGACAAACTGGAGATCAGGCGGTATTCTGCGCCTGATGACAGAGGACAGCTTTAATGTTTCCGATTGGAAGCTGAGAGAGGTCGTCTCCGGTACCGGACCGGTTACTGCTGCAGTTCCCAGACTGCAGGACAGAAAAAATCACAAGCTTTGGCTCTACTTTGGTGATGGAAGGTTCTTCTTCAACAAGGACGACTACAATGCGGATAGTTTAGGCAGGAAGATCTATGGGATAAAGGATCCATGTTATACGATAAATGATGACCTTAATCCCACCTGTACAGACGTTGTAGCCGCTGGTGCTGCTGCGGACCTGACCGATGCTACTGCGACCGTCACCGATGCCGGTTGGCGTATTTCTCTTGAGGGAGTGGACAACGCCAGCGTCGTTGGTAGCGAAAGAATGATCACTGATCCGGTTGCATTGACTAACGGTGCGGTCTTTTTTACCACCTTCAAGCCGACCGGTGATGCCTGCGGTTTTGGTGGCAATTCTTACCTGTGGGGAGTCCGCTATGACAATGGCATGTCTGCTCCTAGCAAGGCACTTGAGGGAAAAGCGCTGATCCAGGTTTCCACAGGGGAATTCAAAGAGATCGATCTGAAAACAGCTTTCGCGGGTGAGAATACGAAAAATAATCGCCGGATGGCAACACCCATGACTGGAAAACCACCAACCGATGCTCCACCAATCGTCTCCAAAAGCAACCTTAAACCGGTGAAGCGGATACTTCACATACGGGAACGTTGATATGAGAGATGGCGGTTTTTCTTTAATAGAACTGTTAGCAGTAATCGCAATAATAGGGATTCTGTCAGCCATGGCAACCCTCAATTTTCGTTTTTATCTGGAAAAGACTGCCATAGAAGGTCAGATGCGGACCATGTATACCGATCTGATGGCCATTCGGTCCCAGGCTCTCTTTGAAAAGCGAGATAGGGCAATTAACATTACAGCCACCACCTTTTCAGCATATTCGTCAAGAGCGGCTACAGGCACACCTGTGATGCAGCGTACACTGAGATTTCCTGTTGCTCCTATGCCGAACCCAATCATCTTCAACAGTAGAGGTTTAATTGTTGGTATCAATACCAGTATCTGCGTTGAAATGGAAAACGCTGGGGCCATAGACAGCCTGGTGCTATTTGACACACGCATTCAACTGGGTAAGAAGGGAGTTAGCTGCAATGCGGACAATATTACAACAAAGTGAGGCAGGATTTACCCTGCTGGAAGTAATGGTGGCCATGGGTATTATGATGGTCAGCCTTCTTGGCCTTTTTGAGGCGATAAGTATTGCCACAGCGCAAAACGTCAAGAACCAGTTACGAGACGAGGCAGTGTTAATCGGAGAAGAGCGGATGGCTGATATGATGCGCCGCCCGTTTGGATTGCTGTCCACTTCAACTATTACCGCTCCCAGCAGGATCAGGGGAACCAAAAAGCCATTTATCATTGAGCGGAAAGCCGATAACATACCTAACACTGCCAGCTATGAGTTTACGGTAAGGATTGGTTGGGCTTATAAAAACATTTCTTCTCATCATGAAGTGCGTTCGATGCGGACTTATATTAATGGGAGATGATCATGGGGAATAACAGAGGTTTTACCATTTCAGAACTGCTAATAGCCATGGCTATTTTCATTGTTATTATGCTCATATCCTCTGCAGCATTTGAACATATTATAGCCACTACTGGTCAACAGGCTAAGTCTATCGAAAGCAACATCGAAGGAATTGTCGGTCTAGAGATGGTTCGTTATGATATCGAACATGCCGGTTTTGGGCTCCCCTGGGGAATTCAAACTGGCCCAGGTGCTATCCCATTCAAAGGTACTTCTCTTGCAGAGATAGATGCAGCCAACAAATCAATCGCTAACGGAATTAACCCCAATGATTTCAACGCGGTAAATCCCACGGACATAAAGGCAATTACAGGGGGAACAAGTACGAGGGAGAGATAAATAGTACTTCTGTAACCAATGTAAATGGAGGTCCGGATTATTTAGTCATAAGATGCGTCAGTCGCTTCCATGAGCGAGGCAGTAAATAAGTGGAGTTACGTAAACTATTCTTCAGGCGCCACAAACATGAGTTACTTGAAAAGTTGGGGCAACTCGCGAGACAACTTTAATTCAGGTGAAAGCCTTATCACAATACGTTCAACTTTTTCCACTTCGGGCAGGGAAGATAAAATACTTCTTATGGATGGCGCTAATTTTGAGATATCACTTCCAGCTGATTTGTCACTGCCTGCTGGGGACAGCTTCAAACCTGGAGATACCACAGAGACGGTAGTGGCATATGGCATAAAAGGTAGTCCAGGCCTACACATGCCTTATAATCGTGCAGATTTCTATGTGAGTCGCCCTGTTGACCCTGAAAGAATTCCACAGGAGTGCAGTCCAGGTACTGGCATCTTGTACAAGGCCGTAGTAAATAATTCATTAGCAGCATCAGGCCAATTCATATCCAGATATCCTTTGTTGGACTGCGTTGGGGACATGCAGGTGGAGTTTGAATATGATACAGGCACTGGTGACGCAGTTTTTCTCGCCCCAGTATTGTTTCAGCCAGAAAATGCATCTAATATCAGGAATAATCTAATGACCGTAAGGATGTATATTCTGGCCCATGAAGGAAAGAGGGATCGTAGCTATAGATACCCCGGTGACTCTATTCAAGTTGGAGACCGGGCAAGGCTTACCTCTGGTAGAACAATTTCTGCGGCTGAGATGGTAACTCTCTTTGGCGCTGATTGGAGGAATTACCGCTGGAAGCTTTATACAATCGTCACAAGGCCAAAAAATCTTGCCCAATGAGGGTTCTAAAATGAAAATTCTTAATAATGAAAAGGGCATTGCTCTGGTGACTGCTCTGCTATTGACATTGATATCCCTGGGTATGGTGATGGCGCTCCTTTACATGGTTCTCCAGCAGACAAAGATGTCAGGAGCCCATAAAAGGTACAAGAGTTCTCTGGAGGCTGCCCATGGCGGAGTACAGCTAATCACAAAAGAACTGTTTCCGCTGATGTTTGGAGCAGAATCTGATCTCACGACAACAATCAAGAATGATTTCACTTCTATAGGTTTGGACTTAGCATCGAACAATTGCCTTCAGCAGAAACTGTTAAGTGTCCCTTCCGGGTGGACTGCGTGCGGAGTTAACAGCACTACTGATGACCCGAAGACAGACTGGGATATGACCTTCAGGCTGCAGGGCACCAATGGACCAGGATTCAATGTTTTTGCTAAGATTGTTGATACACAACCTGGTAATACTGATCCATCCGGTTTCGATCTTTTAGATAGCGGAGCTGGTGTTACTGGTAGTAGTTCAGGCGTTTCCCCTAAACATATGCCTGCATTGTACAGAGTTGAAACACAAGGCGAAAGTGCAGCTAACCCTAAGGAAAAAGCGCTTTTGTCCGTTCTTTATGCCTATTGATGCCGGTTGATTTAAAATCGGAAAGAAAGATGCTCCTCTTCTACCTGATGATTGAAGGGCAAAAGGAAATAACCAGAAACGGTTTAATTTTACAATTTGGGAATGGGAAACAATGCACAAGCTTTATGTTACAACATAGAATAACTATCGCTATTTTAGTATAATTGTCATTAATTACTTGACTCATGTTTACTTTATGTTATTTTATTTTTAAAATGCTGAAAATGAGAAAAGGAAAATGCACATAAAAAACTATGTCAGGAATATACGGGAACAGCGCTTGATGAGCAAGGCTGAGCTGGCAAGACTAGCCGGCGTTTCTCCAGTTACTGTGGACCGAATAGAACGCGGTGAACAATGCCGCATGGAAACGAAGAGAAAAATAATCCTAGCGCTTGGATTCTCCCTGTCTGACAAAGGCAAGGTATTTCAGGAATAAAATAGAGGATAGGACAACATGTTTTTTAACAAAAAAAAGGACATAGTTGGCGTTGACATCGGCTCTAGCTCCATAAAACTGGTGCAGCTGAAGGAGCAAAAGGGCGTATTCCATCTGCAAAACATTGGCATGGTGCCACTGCCTGCTGAGGCTATTGTTGACAATACCCTGATGGATAGCTCTTCCATTGTCGAAGCTATAAAGACGCTGTTTAACAGCCTCAAAATAAGTGCTAAAGAGGCAGCGTGTTCCATATCCGGCAACTCGGTCATTATTAGAAAAATTTCGTTGCCGGTGATGCCTACTGAAGAACTTGAAGAGCAAATACACTGGGAGGCGGAACAGTATATTCCCTTCGATATTAATGACGTCAATATCGATTTTCAGATTATTTCCGCTGATGATATTGATGATTCTAAAATGAACGTTCTTCTTGTTGCCAGTAAAAAAGACATTATTAACGATTATATGGCAGTCTTTACTGAGAGCGGGGTGCGACTTACGGTCGTTGATGTTGATTCTTTTGCTGTTCAGAATGCTTTTGAAATCAACTACGATGTTCATCCTGAAGAAGTCTCAGCTTTGGTAAATATTGGCTCAAACATCATGAACCTGAACATAGTGAAGGGTGGAATATCACTTTTTACCCGGGATGTTCAGGTTGGCGGCAATCTGTATAATGAAGAGATCCAAAAGCAGTTTGGTATTAATAATGAAGATGCGGAGCGGATGAAGGTCAGCAAATCTTCCCCCGATGAGAATAAATTGAAGGACATCCTGGTGCGTGTAAATGACACGCTTGCCGTGGAAATGCGGAGATCGCTGGATTTTTATAATTCAACTGCTGGAGAAGGGAAAATTAACAAGATTTATCTAAGTGGTGGCGGCGCCAAATCTGCAATGCTGCTTGAGGCTGTAAATCAAAAGCTCGGCTTGCCCGTCGAGATCATTAATCCTTTTTCCAAAATTAAATATGATGAAAAGGAATTCGATCGAGCATATTTGAAAGAAATTGGTCCTCTTGTGACTGTTGCTATGGGACTGGCGACAAGGAGGCTTGGGGATAAATGATAAAAATAAATTTACTACCAGTCAGAGCCGCGAAGAAAAAGGAAACCTCAAGGCAGCAGGTCACAATGTTATCGGTTACTATTGCCGGGGTACTTGTTATCTGTATAGCTTTATTTGCGATGATAATTGCTAAAATTTCCACTACAAAGGATGAGATCGCTAAAACTGAACAGGAAATTCAGCAATTAAAGACAAAAATTGGTGAAATTGACAATATTAAAAAGCTTCAAGCCGAAGTCAAAAAGAAACTGGATATTCTCAACCAATTAAGAAAAGAGAAAAGCGGTCCAGTCAGCAGGCTTGCTCTTTTAGCTGATGCTGTTCCAGACAAACTCTGGCTCACCAAGTATTCTGAATCATCAGGTGTTATTTCAATTTCTGGAGTGGCATTCAGCGAAGATGTTATAGCTGCTTTTATGAGGAATCTTCAATCTAATCCAGATTTCACTAATGTTGAACTTCAAGTTTCTGAGCAAACAGAAGTGGCTAAAACAAAAGCAAAGAGATTTGATATCAATATGAAATTGCTCGGCTTGGTAAAGTAAGAGGCCGAAACCCTAATATGGCAAAAGTAACTATTTTAAACATCTACCTTCTGTTTAGAGGCTTGTTATGAATCCACAGATTGAAAAAATACTGAAATTACCTGCAAAACAGAGAGCCGCAATTCTTCTGCTTTTGGTGGCGTTTATTGGCGTCGGATTCTATTTTGCTTTATACCAACCGAAACTCAAGGAGTTCCAGGGGCTACAAGTTAAGCTGGACGGACTGAAGGTGCAGGCTGAAGAAGCTCGGAAACTCGCCAATAATCTTCAAAAGTTCAAATTGGAATATGAGCAGTTGCAGAATGAATTAAAGCTTGCCTTGACTGAATTACCTGACCAGAAAGAGATACCTTCACTTTTGACCAGTATTTCAAATGCTGGTAAAGGAGCAGGTTTGGAGTTTTTACTTTTCAAACCGAAGCCAGAAGAGCTCAAAGGTTTCTATGCAGCAGTTCCCGTTGATATTTCGGTTTCTGGTAATTTTTATAATGTAGCTGATTTCTTTCAAGCAGTATCGGCTCTTCCCCGCATCGTCAATATTACTAATGTTAATTTTGCAGATATTAAAACTGCCAAAGGCTCTACAACTTTAAAAGTAAACTGTCTGGCAACGACCTTCCGTTTCCTTGACAAGAAAGAGATACTGGATGAAAAAAAAGTTAAGTAACAAATATCTGCAGCTGTTTTTTTGCCTCCTTATTACTATTTTACTAGTAGCTGGGTGTAAAAAGAAAGACGTGACGCCTAATCCGCCCCAGGTTCAAAAGGCTACCCAGCCCAACGCCCAGATAGCGCCTATTGGCGTTGTTCAAAAACAACTATCGTCTCCCAAAGTGGATGTGAACTCCAAGTCATCATTTAATTTTAAAGCTAAAAAAGATCCATTCAAACCACTGATAACCGAGCCCGAACCAAGCGCAGCTAAAGCAACGCCAAGCAAGATCAAAGGCGTGGATGCTCTGCCCATCCAGAGTCATGAGGTTGATAAATTTGTGGTCACAGGGATTATCACCGGGTTAAAGGAAAACAAAGCACTAGTAATAGATCCTGCCGGAAAAGGATACGTTGTCAAAACTGGTATGCTTATAGGTCTATACGGTGGGCGAATTACGCAAATAACAGCAACATCTGTAATAGTCACTGAAAATTATTCGGATGGGAAGAAGCAAAAGACAAGAAAAATTGTAATGCCATTGGCCAAGAAACGTAAGGAGATTTCCCGATGAAAATGTATTCCCACAGAATCATTTGCCATGCGCTGATACTTATTTTGTTAATGGCTGTTTCTGGCTGCGCTAAAAGGATGGTTGCAGCACAAGACGTAGATCAGCTTGATGCTTCAGGCGTTGCCGTGATTCAGGACATAAAAATCAGTGAAGATTTCTCTCAGGTTGAAATATCCACCAACAAACCTCTTACCTATACTTCGTACAAGACAAGTAATCCTCCCAAAGTTTTTCTCGACCTTGCCCAAACAGAGCCTGGTTCAGTTAATAAAGATTTCGATTTAAAAACAGGCAACATTAAAAATATCAGTGTTAACAGGCAAGATTTTGGCAGTGGCTTCCTGACAAGGGTTGAAATCGCACTTAACAAGGACACTGATTTTTCAGTCAAGACTAATCCCCGCGACAAGGGGATTTTAATAGTGTCTTTTTCGCCGGTATTGCCAGATGAGGTCTCTCCTATTGTTGAAGATGTCAATTCAACGACCAGTAACGATCTTGAAGCTGACTCCACCAATTCAAATGTCGATTCAGCACCAATTGAACAAAACACGCCAGCCAAAGTCAGCGCGGATGTCAAACCTGAAGAAAATGCCGCTGATTCCAGCAACAAAGTAGTCAATCGTGATATTGCGGAGCCAAATACTTCTAAAAAGGCTTCTGGGCAGACATTGAGTGCGGTCAATGTCTTAAATGATAAAATCGAGTTAGTTGTTACCGGTGGGACTGCAACGTTTAACTCTTTCAAGCTTGGTAAACCTGACCGGTTGGTCGTGGATCTTATTGGGACGACTAATTCTTTAAAATCAGATTCTGTACTTATAAATAATTTTGGAATTGCCAAAGCTCGTATCGGTAAAACAGCCGAAAAGCTGCGTATTGTTTTTGATTCAGCAGAAGAAAAACTTCCTGTTTACAAGATAAATGAAACCGACAAAGGTCTTGCTATAAATTTTGGGGGCGAACCAACTACATCGAAGGCACTGGGCTCATCTAAAACAGCTAAAGCCGATAGTGGAACACGAAAGAATTTGTCTGAGCAAGGCTCTATTGAATCAATTGAATTCAAAATTATCGATGATAATTCAAGGGTGATTGTCAAATCTACAGGGAACTGTATGGTTGAAAATCCTGTACAAAGCTCAAAAGGAATATCGTTAACCATAAAGAACTGTCAGGTCCCTAAAAAACTTCAACGTACTCTTGATACAAAAGCCTTTTCAAGTCCTGTTCTCAGTATAACTCCTTATCAAGTCAGGGTTGCAGGGGGGATTGATACCAGGATACTCGTAAAAATGCGGGCTAATGCACCTTTTATTGGAAAGAATGAAGGCAATACATACTATATTGACATTAAAAATCCAGCAACCATGGAATCCTCTTTGGCAGAACATAGTCAGGCTAAGGTAAGCCCTGCGGCTCAAGCCACTCCAATTGAAGAAGAACTAATGGCTGTGTCGTCAAAAGGCACTACTGAGCTGCCTAAATCTATTATTGCCAAACCATTATCTAAAAAGGTATACAGCGGGAGAAAAGTTACACTAGAATTTTCCGATGCTGACATTAGAAAGATTTTTCAACTCATCGCAGAAGTCAGCAACCTTAATTTCCTTATAGCCGACGATGTTACTGGAACAATTAGCATAAAACTAGTCAATGTTCCGTGGGACCAAGCTCTCGATGTTATCCTTGACACAAAAGGTCTAGGAATGCAACGCGACGGCAATATCGTTCAAATCAAACCCAAGGCAAAGATAATGTCCCAGTCTGACGAAGAGGCAGCTGCTAAGAGAACACGAGAAAGGGGAATGGAATTACGCAGCCAAATTTTCGATGTTAACTATTCCTCCGTTTCAGAAATTGCAACACAGTTTAATGCTCTCAAGAGTGAGCGCGGTATCATAAGTTCAGATGCACGTACCAATCGGGTTATTGTCAAAGACATTGCGACCGCCTTAGAGGATATGAGATTGCTCCTTAAAAATCTTGATACTCCTGAAAAGCAGGTAATGATAGAGGCTCGTATAGTTGAGGCCAGCAACTCTTTTGTTCGAGACATTGGCGTTCAATGGGGCTTACACGCTACGGACGCCGATGGTGAAATAGCCGCTATTACCCGGGTTGATTCAGGTTTCGGAGGCATTGTTACACCGCCACCACTGGCAGGAACATCAGGGCCAGGCGCGGCTTTAGGCGTGACCTTTGGTCAATTGGCAACCAATGTTCAGCTTGATATGCGTCTGTCAGCAGCAGTCACTGCTGATCAGATCAAAATAATCTCAACTCCGCGTGTTGTAACACTGAACAACAAACCGGCGAAGATTTCTCAAGGTGCATCAATTCCTTACCAGACGACCTCTGCTGAAGGGACAAAAACAGAATTTATAGAAGCTGCTCTGACTCTTGAGGTAACGCCTCATATTACTGCTGACGGCAGTATTGGCATGAAAATTAAGGCAACCAATAATTCGGCTGGTTCTGGATCACCTCCGTCAATCAACAAAAAAGAAGCTACAACTGAGTTGTTGGTTAAAAACGGTGAAACTACGGTCATAGGTGGAATATATGTGGATAGCGATGTAGAGAGCGATCAGGGGGTTCCGTTTCTACAAGACATTCCGATACTTGGATGGCTCTTCAAGTCTAACATCAAGACTAAGGTTAAAAATGAGCTATTGATTTTCATAACGCCTAAGATAGTCAATGGTTGAATAATCTCAGCCTTTATAGATATTTATAAACCAGAGTCTTGTAAAATTTCAAATGCCAGGGGTAACCCTGGCTTTTGGCTTAAAGGATGACCTGAATGTTCCGATATCTTACCGCTGGCGAATCCCATGGTCCGCAATTAACCGCCATTATCGAAGGTGTTCCCGCCGGCCTTAAATTATCGACAGAATTTATCAATGCTGATCTTGCCCGCCGTCAGGAGGGCTATGGTCGTGGTGGCAGGATGGCATTGAGAGGGATCAGATTGAGATTTTCTCTGGTGTCCGTTGGGGGGAAACACTTGGTTCTCCTATTACTCTTTGCGTTAAGAACAAAGACTGGGTGAACTGGCAGGAAAAGATGTCGCCACTTGAACGTTTTCGTGATGACAGTCTGCTAGTTACCCGTTCCCGTCCTGGGCATGCTGATCTGCCTGGGGCCATAAAATACAATCATAAGGATATTAGAAACATTCTAGAACGATCTAGCGCTCGTGAAACTGCTGTTCGGGTCGCGGTAGGTTCTGTAGCAAAAGCATTGCTTTACAGTTTCAATGTGGAGTTATGTGGGTTTGTTTCGGCATTGGGCGGCATCAAGGCAGAAAGACCTGATCTCTCCCTTGTTGATATGCGTGGATTAGTGGCAAAATCTGAGGTTTTCACATGTGATGCTGGTGTTGAAGCTGAAATGAAAAGAGTGATTGATGCAGCACGTGCTGCAGGCGATACTGTGGGTGGAGTGGTTGAGGTCAACGCTACTGGAGTACCTCCCGGTTTAGGGAGCCATGTGCAATGGGACAGAAGGCTTGATGCACGCATTGCCATGGCCATGATGAGTATTCAGGCGATAAAGGGAGTTGAAATCGGGCTTGGTTTCGAAACTGCTGCGCATACAGGCTCAGGTGTTCATGATGAAATATTCTATGATGCAGGTCGGCTTGACTGATGGCTGCAAACGGGATACTATCGCCAGACAAACAACGCCGGCGGCATAGAAGGGGGGATAACAAATGGCGAGGATATTATGGGTCAGGGCAGCCATGAAACCAATTCCAACCCTTTACAAGCCTCTTCGATCGGTGGATATAATCAGCAAAAAACCCTTCGAAGCCACTGTCGAGAGATCGGATGTTTGCGCTGTTCCTGCCGCTTCGGTTGTTGCAGAATCAGTATTGGCCATTGAACTTGCCGATGCTTTTATGGTAAAGTTTGGCGGTGATTCTATCGACGAAATGCAGCGCAATTACTCAAGCTATCTTGAATACATCAAGGCCTTTTGATCTCGATATGCAAACAATTTTTCTAACCGGCTTTATGGGCTGTGGGAAGACCAGTGTCGGTAATTTACTGGCTGAACATCTTCGGAGCACTTTCATTGATTTAGACGCTGTCATCAGTGATGCATCTGGAATGGAAATTAGAGAAATATTTGCTACCCAGGGAGAAAATCATTTTCGGGCCATGGAGAAGCAGTCCCTGAATAGCCTTTACTGTCGTCCAAACATGGTGGTTTCCACCGGCGGAGGCGTTGTTCTTGATAAGCAAAACCGCGACTGGATGAGACAGAAAGGTTACATTGTAAATTTGACAGCCAGTGCACATACCATTTATGAACGTCTTGCTTCAGATACCGAACGCCCGTTGTTACAAGCGGATAATAGTATCGAAAAAATCAGTGCTATGCTTGCAGAGCGGGAAGAATTTTATTCTGATGCTGATGTGAGAATCGACACATCAGGCAAGAGTCTTGAAGATGTTGTAAAGCAGATTTTAATTTGGCTAAAAAGGATTGATTTTGAATCTCATCCAGGTCGGTCTTGCTGATAGAAGCTATCCCATAAATATTTCAGTGGATAATCTGCAGATGCTAGGCCAACTTTGCCTCGATAGCAATACGTGGAATGTTTTTGTTACATCTACTCGT
>CAWAFF010000024.1:0-47125 GCA_963780945.1 uncultured delta proteobacterium
CCGGTGGCAAGAGCCTTCTCCCGGATTGGGTCCAACTCATCACCCTGGCCAAGATCGGCGGAAAAGGTGATAACTTCGCACCCATACTCATTCTTCAACCATTTGAGAATAATGGAGGTGTCTAGCCCGCCTGAATAGGCAAGGACGATCTTCTTCACTTCTTGCTTAGCCATTAAATATCTCCTTTTCATCATTTCATTTCATTGACTTGGTTTATCCGACGGAGCGTCGATTTTTCATCAGGGCAAGGCGCACAAGGAATTTTTGCAGGGCAACGCCGCCATGGCGGAAAAGCGGCGATCCTCAACCCATCAGAGTTGCCATGATTGCTTTTTGTACATGTAATCTGTTCTCAGCCTCATCCCACACCGCCGAATGTGGACCCTCGATAACATCATCGGTGATCTCCTCCCCCCGGTGGGCCGGCAGGCAGTGGAGAACCATGCAGTTCCCTTTGGCCAGATCGAGCAGCGCTTCGTTCAGCTGATAGCCGACAAAATCCTTTTCCCGCTTTTTCTGCTCCGCTTCCTGGCCCATGCTCGCCCAGACGTCGGTATTGATCACATCAGCGTCCTTGACTGCCTCATGGGGGTCATCGGTAAGTATGATTTTCGAGGTCGCCTTGGCGAGGGCCCATTGCATGATACCCGCATCCGGCTCGTAGCCCTTGGGGCAGGCAAGGGTAAGATCGAAACCGAAGATGGCTGCCGCCTCGATCCAGGTATTGGCCATGTTGTTGCCGTCGCCAACCCAGGCGATTTTCAGCCCGTCATAACTGCCGTGAGCCTCAATGACTGTAAACAGGTCAGCCATGATCTGGCAAGGGTGATGGAGGTCGGTGAGCCCGTTGATGACCGGCACCGAGGAGTAGCGGGCAAACTCCTCCACAATCTCCTGCCCGTAAGTACGGATCATGACGCCATCACAGTAGCGCGCCATGACCCGCGCCGTATCCTTGATGGGCTCGCCGCGCCCCATTTGGGAATCCTTGGTGGAGATGAACAGGGGGTGTCCCCCCAACTGATAGGTCCCCACTTCAAAGGAAACGCGGGTCCTGGTGGAGGATTTCTCAAAGATCATCGCCAGGGTCTTTCCCTTGAGTAGATGATGTTCAATGCCCTTTTTCTGCTTCGCCTTCAGCTCCCGGGTAAGAGTCAGAATGGCGTCAAGCTCGGCTTTAGTAAATTGGCTCAGAGCGAGAAAATCTCGTTTCATGTATAAACCTCAAGATATGAAATTACCAGCACAGGCAACGTGCCTCCTGGTGACAAAACCTGCTTACATTTCTGCGAGGATGCCGGCAAGAATACCAATCATCTCATCCACTTCCTTCTTGCCGACCGTGAGCGGCGGCACAAAGCGGAGCACCCGCTCCTGGGCAACGTTGAGCAGTACTCCTCGCTCCAGGCCCTTCTTGACAATGTCACCGGCCGGAACAGAAAGTTCCATGCCGATCATCAGACCGATACCTCGCACACCGGTAATAACCGGAAATTTCTTCTTCAATCCTTCCAGTTCGCCAAGGAGGTACTCGCCCATTTCTTCGGCATGGTTGAGGAGGCCTTCTTCCAGAATAGCTTTAATGGCGGCCACGCCTGCTGCCGTCACCAGCGGATTGCCACCGAAGGTGGAGCCATGGGTGCCGGGGCCGAAGGATTCCGCCAACTCCTCCCGGGCAAGCATGGTGCCGATGGGAGCGCCTCCGGCCAGTGCCTTGGCCAAAGTCATGATATCGGGGGAGACGCCGAAATGCTCATGGGCAAAGAGCTTGCCGGTCCGGCCGATACCCACCTGGACCTCGTCGAAGATAAGGAGCAGCTTATTGTCATCGCAGATCTGCCGCACCTGGCGGAAATATTCCGCATCGGGAATAACCACTCCGCCTTCGCCCTGGATGGGTTCCAGCATAATGGCGCAGGTCGAAGGAGTGACTGCCTGGCGCAGGGCGTCGGCATCATTGAAAGGAACATGGACGAAGCCGTGCAGCAGGGGATCGAAGAATTTCTGGACCTTTTCCTGCCCTGTGGCAGAGACGGTGGCCATGGTCCTGCCGTGGAAGGATGCCAGGGCGGTGATGATCTGGTAACGATCGGCACCGAATTTCTCCCGGCTGTATTTACGCGCCAGCTTGATGGCCGCCTCATTAGCCTCGGCGCCACTGTTACAGAAGAAAGCCCGGTCGGCAAAGGAGTTATTGCAGAGGAGCTCGGCCAGCTCAATCTGTGCAGGAATGTGGTAATAATTGGAACAATGGATCAGCTCCGCCGCCTGTTTCTGCAATGCCGCAACAACCTTGGGATGACAATGGCCCAGGTTGTTGACAGCCACCCCGGCAAGAAAATCCAGATAGCGCTTGCCGTCGACATCCCAAAGGTAGCAACCTTCACCCTTGACCGGCACCAGTGGATAACGGCCATAGGTTTTCATGATGTATTTATCGCCTTTGGCGATCCATTGTTGTGAATTCATTTTTTCTCCCTTACCAGCAGAGGCGCAGTTCAGCGAAAAACTTTAAGACAATATTTCAGTTCCAATGCCGATATTGGTAAAAATTTCCAGCAGAATAGCGTGCTCGATTCGGCCATCAACAATATGCGCCTTGTGCACACCCCCCGTCAGGGCATCGGTACAGCAGGTGACCTTTGGAATCATCCCGCCGGTGATGGTACCGTTATCAATAAGGTTCGGAACCTCTCCCATGGCAATACTGGAAAGCAGTTGGCCGCTCTTATCCTTGACGCCGGAAACGTCGGTCAACAGGATCAGCTTCTCCGCCTTAAGCGCAGCTGCCACCTTGCCTGCGACCACATCGGCATTGATGTTATAGCTCTCGCCATCGATCCCGACTCCGACCGGGGCTATGACCGGGATAAAACCGCCCGACTCCAGTGTCACCAGAATATTGCAGTCAACGTCTGTCACATCACCGACAAAGCCGATGTCGACTGTTTCCACAACACCTTCACTGTTTTTGACGTCCTGGAGCATTTTTTTGCACAATAGCAGGCCGCCGTCCTTGCCTGACAGGCCAACCGCTTTGCCGCCGTGCTGGTTGATATAGCCGACCACTTCTTTATTTACCTGGCCGGTCAGGACCATCTCAACTACGCCCATGGTGGCTTCATCGGTGACCCGCATGCCCTTGACGAATTCGGACACGATACCGTAACGCTTGAGGGTTTCATTGATTTGCGGACCGCCGCCGTGGACGATGACCGTGTTGATGCCGATGTATTTGAGGAGGATGATATCAAGGGCGAATGACTTTTTCAGCGCCTCATCAGCCATGGCGTGGCCACCGTATTTGATAACGATGGTCTTGCCTGAAAAGCGCCTGATATAGGGAAGGGCCTCCATCAAGGTGTTTGCCTTCTCGATCAGTTTTTGCATTAATGCCTCTGGCGAATGATCCATGCATACCCCCCCTGCCGCAAAGACGTAAATATAGCAGAAAAGGCAAAATAATCAACTTTAAAGGGAACTTTGGAGCAGGAAGAGTAGAGAAGAAGTCATAGGGGGATGGGGATATAATGTCTTGATTTTGAAAGTTTCGACATTGATGCATCAGTTCTTAAAGTCTTCTAGGGAATCAAGTGAATTACCTTTCTCATTCCTGAGTGCAGAAGGGCTTCTCTATGGGACAGCCTTCTGCAGCAGGAAGTATTATCGTCACCCGAGTCCCCTTCCCTGGCTCGCTTTCGATGGTTAGCTTACCTTTGTGAAGCCTGATAAATTCTCGGGCATAGAAAAGGCCGAGTCCAAAGCCGCGGATCTGACCGGCATTCTCCATGTCTACCTGGTAGAATTTCTCGAAGATTTTCGGCAACTCTTCCTTGCTGATGCCGACACCAGTATCCTCAACGATTATCTTGCATGTCTCTTCATCTTTCCGGAGAGATATCGCTATTCTGCCGGTACTGGGAGAGAATTTGAAGGCATTGTCAATCACCTGCTTGATAGCAAAGCTGACCTTTTCCCGATCAAGGAAGAGGCTTGGCAGCGGTTCCAGATCAAAAGCAATCTCCACCCCGTTTTTACCGACAACCTCCCGGGAAGCATGGAGCTGGTCCAGTATCATGCTGTTCAGGTTGCAAAGTTCAAGCTTGAGCCTTGCCCCTTGGTCCATTACCTGGCTGAAGGTGAGAAGATCGGTCACCAGACCTACCCAAATAGCAAGACTCGTTATAGATCATGCCCAAATTCTCCCGGTAGCCGGGGTCTTGAGGGTCGTAAACTCCTGAGGCAAGGTTTTGCAGAAACAGGGAAATGGAAGTGATCGGCGTGCGGAATTTATGGGAAATTAGAGAAAGAAAATTAGATTTGAGTCGATCGAGGTTTTTTAAATTAGCAATTTCTTCCTTAAGCGCCTTTTTCACCAAGGCTTTTTCTATGGCTGTTTTCAGCTGCAGGAGGTTGAGCGGCTTGGTGATAAAATCATCGGCATCCGCTTTTAGAGCGTTAAGGATTACGTCCTTATCGGCGTACCCGGTCATGACTATGACGACCAGTGTCGGTTCCAGCTCCTTTAATCTCTTCAGCAGCTCAATGCCGTCCATATTGGGCATCATCACGTCGGTGAGAATGACTTCGACACCGCCGTTTTCAAAAACCTTGAGGGCCTCCTCGCCATCGGCTGCCTCCAGCACACGGTAGCCTTTCAGAGCTCTGCGGCACAGATCGCGAATGATGGCCTCATCGTCGACAATGAGGATGCATCTTCCTTCCTGTTTCTGCCGAAGTTCTACGGTTTGAGTCTGAACAACATCCAGCATGTTCGCCTCTCAGGCTCTGGACAAGCTGCCTTATGTACCCATATCCAGGAATTGTTCCGTGTTTCCGCAGGAACTACTTCAGCGGTGGAGTGAATATCGCAACTAGCTCAGCAGGTGTATTGCCGCAGTTGCGCAGGCCATGCTTGACTCCAGGCGGCGCAAAGCCGCAACTGCCAGCAGCATAGGCTATTTTTTCTTCTCCCATGGTGCATTCCACCTGGCCAGATAAAATGTAAAAAGTTTCCGACTCCACCTCGTGGGTATGGACAAAGATCTCTCCACCAGGCTCGATCCTGCCGCGATGGACACTCAAAAGGCCACTGTCGGCTTCGACAACCAAATCTTTGAGGAAATACTGATTGTGCTTCGGATGCAAGTTTTCTGCCAGAGAATTTGAATCAACGCTTTTCCACTGCATGCCAGCTCCCGGTTAACCGATGATTTTATATGCCGCTTCCAGTGCTTCATCCATATTTTCCGGCTTGGTCCCACCAGCCTGGGCCAGCTCCGGCTTGCCACCCCCACTGCCGCCTATGATAGGGGCGAGAGACTTAATTATGTCTCCGGCCTTGCAGCGTCCGGTCAGGTCTTTGGTCACTGCGACCAACAAACTGGCTTTGTCGCCGGCTACACAGCCTAAAACGATGACCCCGGACTGTAGTCGGTCCTTGAGGCTGTCCGCCAGATCACGCAAACCCTTCGGATCATCGGTCTCAACCTTGGCGGCTAGAATTTTAATGCCATTGGTTTCCTGAACATTGGCCAGCAGATCGACAGATTTGGAGGCGTTCAAACGTGACTGAAGCGCGTCCAGTTCCCGCTGCAGATCCTTTTGTCTGCCGAGCAGCCGCTCAACCTTGTCTGCAATCGAGCCACCCTCTGCCTTGACCAGAATCGATAGATGTTTTTGTTCATCTTCCAGCTGCTGCACATACGTAGCAGCCCCGCTGCCGGTAAGCGCTTCGATGCGCCGTACCCCGGCGGCTATGCCCGCTTCGCTGACAATCTTGAAAAAACCGATATCTCCAGCCGCCCTGACATGGGTACCACCACAAAGCTCGCTGCTGACCTCACCCACCTTGACAACCCGGACCCGGTCACCATATTTCTCGCCGAACAGGGCTGTGGCCCCGCTTTGCATGGCTTCAGCTGCGGCCATCTCCACTGAGTTGACATCTTCATTATCCATAATATATGCATTGACGATGTTTTCCACCAGGCGCAATTCATCTTCGCTCATGGCAGAAAAATGGGTAAAGTCAAAGCGCAGCCGCTCGGCAGTAACCATTGAACCTGCCTGCTTGACGTGGTCTCCCAGGACCTGGCGCAAGGCAGACTGGAGCAGGTGTGTTGCCGTGTGGTTGCGGGTGGTCGCTCTCCTATCCTGAGTCGATACCTTAAGATCTGCTGCATCACCTACCTTAACAGTTCCATTTTTGACCAGGGCACGATGCACAGTCAAATCGGCAAAAGGTTTGCTGGTTGCGATTACCTGCAGGTGAGCATTGCCGGTTGAAATTACACCGGTATCCCCCTCCTGACCACCGGAAGCACCATAAAACGGGGTAGTATCGACGATCACTTCAACTTCTTCGCCGGCAACTGCTTCAGCAACTTCCTTGCCCCCTTTGACCAGGACAATGATTGCAGAGTAGGCAGTCTGTTCATTATAACCAACAAAGGCACTTCTGAGGCCCCTGCCATGGAGGCTTTTGTAGATTTCAGCCAGACCTTCCTCTCCTGAGCCTTTCCAATTTTCCCTTGCCTGGAGACGTTGCTTTTCCATGCACAGGGCAAAACCGTCCTCATCGATGGTTAAACCTTCATTGACAACGATGTCAGCAGTCAAATCGACGGGAAAGCCAAAGGTATCGTAAAGGCGAAAAACCACATCGCCTGGAACAACTGAACCAGCCTTCTTTTTCAGGGCGGTAACTTCTTCGTTGAGTATGGAAAGCCCACGGTCCAAGGTCTCCATGAACCGCTCTTCCTCGGCATGGATGACTTTTTTGATGTATTCCTCCCGCTCGAGTAGTTCCGGATAGGCAGCCCCCATCATGGCATTGACGGCATCAACAATACGATAGAGAACAGGATCGGCAAAACCGAGCATCTTCGCATGACGGGCGCCCCGGCGCATGATGCGGCGCAAGACATAGCCCCTCCCCTCGTTGCTGGGTAGCACGCCATCGCAGATTAAAAAGGTTATGGCGCGGGAGTGATCGGCAATTACCCGCATCGATACGTCATCCTTTTCATCCTGACGGTAACGCTTGCCGGAAAGCTTTTCCACATGCTTGATGATGCCCTGCAGGAGGTCGGTATCGTAGTTGGATGTTTCGCCCTGCATGACAGTACATATCCGCTCAAGTCCCATGCCGGTGTCCACCGAAGGCTTAGGCAGCGGCGCCAGGTGGCCCTGGGCATCACGGTTGAACTGCATGAAAACGTTATTCCAGATCTCCATGTATCGATCGCAATCGCAACCAACCTCGCAGGTGGGGTTGCCGCAACCGGTGCCGGGACCATTGTCCCAGAAAATTTCAGTGCATGGG
The DNA here is from genome assembly GCA_963780945.1 of uncultured delta proteobacterium. GTDB lineage: Bacteria > Desulfobacterota > Desulfuromonadia > Geobacterales > Geobacteraceae > Geotalea. The sequence goes on from CAWAFF010000024.1 coordinate 7,328, forward strand.
CCACAGGGACCGGTATCGCCCATGGACCAGAAGTTGTCCTTCTCGCCGAAGCGGTAGATTCGCTCCAGCGGGACTCCTTCCTGTTTCTGCCAGATCTCGGCAGCCTCATCGTCATCCGTATAGACAGTGACATAAAGGCGGTTCTTGTCCAGCTTCAGCTCTTTGGTCAGAAACTCCCAGGCATAGGCTATTGCTTCCTTCTTGAAATAATCACCAAAGGAAAAATTGCCGAGCATTTCAAAGAAAGTATGATGGCGGGCAGTACGTCCGACATTTTCCAAATCATTATGCTTGCCGCCGGCGCGGACACACTTCTGTGAGCTGCAGGCACGTACATAATCACGTTTTTCCAACCCGAGGAAGACGTCCTTGAACTGGTTCATTCCGGCATTGGTAAAAAGCAGGGTAGGATCGTTTCGCGGAATAAGGTTGGAGCTCTCCACAACCCTATGGCCTCGCTCCTGAAAAAAGCTGAAGAATTTTTCTCTTATTTCTGTCCCTGTCATGAAAACCCCGCGCATAGTAAAAGAATTAAAAAAGGTTGCCTCGGCAACCTTGCTGCTCATTGAAAACATCCAATATCATGGAAAGCGAAAAACCTCGGCGCTGCAAGTAACTGATCACACGCCGCTTTTCTCGATCATCTGCTTTTCCGAAATCAAAGTCACTGAACTTTTTTGCCAAAACAGCTGCCAAGACTTCCCGTTCTCTGAAATCCTCTGCCAGAGTGCCAAGAACCTCGGTTACGATTGTATCAGCAACACCCCTGCGCAACAACTCCAGGCGAAGGCGAGGCCCAAAACCACGGCCGCCGCGGATTGCTGATTCAGCCCAAATCCGGGCAAAACGCTGGTCATCCAGATAGCCATACTCCATCATTTTGGCGACTGCAGTCTCTATCTCGCCCGTGCTAAAACCACGGTCCTGCAGTTTGCGCCTCAGCTCAGTCTCGCTGTGATCCCTGCGGGCAAGTGTTCTGACAGCGCTTGCAACAGCATCGCGGGTCTGTTCCATCTCAGTATTTGTCTATTTCCAGCTTTTGCCCTTCTTCGCCCCCCTCCGTTGCAAACTGATCCCAGTTGGCGTCGGAAGTCGAGGATATGCCGGAAACCTTGAGAGCAAAGTCATCAGGATTGGATGACTGGCGCAATGCCTCTTCATAGGTGATTAACTTGCCGGAAAATAACTGCATGAGCGACTGGTCAAAGGTCTGCATGCCGTAGGTAGTGAAGCCTTGGGCAATAGCCTCGGGGATCTGTTTGGTCTTTTCCTTGTCATCGATGCAGTCGCGGATGCGGGCCGTACCGATCATAACCTCAACTGCAGGCACCCTCCCCTTGCCGTCAACACGAGGCACCAGCCGCTGTGAGACCACCCCTTTGATGATGCCGGAGAGCTGCATCCTGACCTGACGCTGGTGATAGGGAGGGAAAACAGAGATAATGCGGTTGATGGTCTCGGCAGCATCGAGAGTATGCAGGGTGGACATGACCAGGTGGCCGGTTTCGGCAGCGGTAAGGGCTGTCTCGATGGTCTCGAAATCTCGCATCTCACCCACAAGGATGACATCTGGATCCTGGCGTAGCGAACTGGTCAATGCCTTGCCGAAGGAGAAGGTATCGAAACCGACCTCGCGCTGACTTATGATGCTTTTTTTATCCTTGTGCAGATATTCAACCGGGTCCTCGATGGTGATGATATTGCAATTACGATTGGTGTTAATATAGTCAACCATCGCCGCCAGGGTCGTCGATTTACCACTGCCGGTGGTTCCGGTAACCAGAACCAATCCGCGTTCTTCCATGCTGATCTTCTTCAGAATCGGCGGCAGGTTGAGAGCCTCCAGTGAAGGAATACCGAAGGGAATGGCACGAAAAACCATGGCGATACTGCCTCGTTGCGCATAAACACTGACACGGAACCTTCCCAGGCCAGGCACCCCGTAGGCCAGATCAACCTCGAAATTCTGGTCAAAATGCTTTTGCTGCCGCTCATTCATGATGCCCATGGCCATGGACGTGACTTCATCAGCAGTGAGTCGCTCGGAGTTGGGGATGGCTCTTAGTTTTCCATCAATGCGCACTATGGGCGGCATCCCGGTTTTGATATGAATATCTGAGCCGCGGGCCTTGACCGCTATGGTCAGTATCTCGTTAAGGTTCATTTGTTTTGCGCCTCCGAAGGAACCGGTTGAGTGAGTTTTTCCCTGATCTCAGCACACATTTCCCGGTTTTGCTTCAGGTAGATGCGAGAATTTTCTCGTCCCTGACCGATCCGCTCTTTGCCGTAGGAGTACCAGGCACCGCTCTTGTCAATGATGTTCCCTTTTCAACCGCCAGATCGAGGATGTCACCCTCGCGCGAGATACCCTCGCCGTAGAGGATATCGAACTCGACCTCTTTGAACGGGGGAGCCACCTTGTTCTTGACAACCTTGACCTTGGTGCGGGAGCCGATGACATCATCGCCCTGTTTCATGGCTGGCGATCTTGCGGATGTCCATGCGTACCGAAGCATAGAATTTGAGGGCGTTGCCGCCGGTGGTCGTCTCGGGATTGCCGAACATCACGCCGATCTTCATGCGGATCTGGTTGATGAAGATGACGCAGGTGTTGGATCTTGCTGATGTGCCGGTCAGCTTGCGCAGGGCCTGGGACATCAGGCGTGCCTGGAGGCCCATGTGGGTGTCGCCCATCTCGCCTTCGATCTCGGCCTTGGGCACCAGGGCGGCGACCGAGTCAACCACGATGACGTCCATGGCGCCGCTGCGCACCAGCGTTTCGGCGATCTCCAGGGCCTGCTCGCCGGTGTCGGGCTGGCGAGACGAGCAGGTCGTCGATGTTGACGCCCAGCTTGCGGGCGTAACCGATGTCCAGCGCGTGCTCGGCGTCGATGAAGGCGGCAGATGCCGCCGGTTTTCTGGGCCTGGGCCACGATGTGCAGGGCCAGGGTGGTCTTGCCCGATGACTCCGGGCCATAGATCTCGATGACGCGCCCTCGGGGCACGCCGCCGACACCCAGGGCCAAGTCGAGTGGAAGGAGCCGGTGAGGAATCGACTCCACATCCGGCAGGGCCTCTTCGTTGCCCAACCGCATGATGGAGCCCTTGCCAAACTGCTTTTCTATCTGACTCAACGCCAGGTCAATTGCTTTTTCTTTTTCCTGCATTCATGAGCCTCCGTAATATTGCCTGTTGCCGTTTCCTGCAAGCTAAAGGGTACTCACAAATAACACACTTATGATTGCCATTTCAAGTTATCTTTGTCAGCTGAAAAACCGGCTTTGACTTGTAAAAACACTATTGTTCCAAAAGAATTACAGGGGCAGTGATTCCTGCTGATGGAAAGGAAGCACCTGCTGCCCTGCTATATCCTCCAGTGGCAAGAGCAGGAAGAAAGAACTGCCTGCTGCTCCTCCGGAAGATTCAACTGGACACCATTCCTCCATGGGCCTCCACCATTCCTTTGACAATGGCCAAACCCAAACCGGTCCCTTTGCCAAGAAATTTATGCTTGCCACTGGAATGATGCCTGATATCGCCAACTTCGTAGAACTTATCGAAGATCTTAAGCTGTTCATCGGCGTTGATGCCGATACCTGAATCTTGCACCTGCACTTCAAGGAAACAGTTCCCTCTCAAGGTCTCATAAAACCTGGAGTTAAATCGAGACAGCACCTGGGCCTTCGCTTCCAATGCCTGACGGTCCATGATGTTGCCGGCAACAAGGATCTCTCCCATCCGGAGTAAACTTCATGGCGTTGATCAACAGTTCCGTAAAGACTTCATCCAGATATTCCCTGTCACCATTGAAGTAGGGCAACGCCTCGTTTTTCAGAGAACTTATGGTCTGTTTTCTTTCACGTAGCAAAGGCGTGAAATGTTCCTCCAGCGTTTCGATGATTTCCTGCAGTTGCAAGGTCACCTTTTTTATCGGAGGGGCACTGGTTTCAAGCTTGATCACTGTCAAGAGATCACTGACTATCCTGTTGAGACGAGAACCGCCGTTGTGAATCATTTCCAGCATGCCGCGTTGCTCCTCCAGGAGGTCGTAGTCATTGAGAAGCAATTCAGCGCCGCCAAGGATACTGGTAAGAGGGGTCCTGAACTCATGGGAAACCATACCGATGAAGTGGTTTTTCATCCGATCCAGTCGCTCCAACTCGGCATTTGCCTGCTCCACCACAGCAAGGTTCTTTTTCAGTCTCCTCTGTGAAATGGCCAGTTTATTGCTGCTTTTTTCCAGAAGACTATGTGAACGTAGCAGTTCATCATTTTTCCAGTTTAACTCGGCAAAAAGCCTCGCCTGACCGATGACCATGCCGATCTGATTCCCCATGGTGGAAAGAAAGCGCAACTCTTCTTCTGTGTAATGCTGCTCTTTGCTGGTCATGATGTGCAACACACCAATCAATTCAGTTTTAGCCATGAGCGGTGTGGCTGCTATGCACTTCCAGCCTGATCTGGCAGCTGCTTGAGCAACGTAACACGACGTATCTTCTATGTTGTCCAGCACGTGGCAGCGCTGGATGGATGATATCCGGCACGGGAATTCGCGCTGCAGTGAATGCCGACTCAGTTCTGTCTCCAATTGCGGAGTAATGTTCCTGCAAGCGGTGAGGACCAGAACCGTGCCGTTATCTTCCGTGAGATGAATAGTGCCCGCTTCAGCGGAAAACATCTCAAGTGTCTCGCTGATGGTTGTTTCAAGAATCGTCTGCAAATCGGAACTTTGGCTGTTGGCAAGGATATTATTCAGGATGGAAAGCTCATAATTGCGTTGGTTCAGCTCGCGCTGAGCCCAACGCTTCGAGGTAATATCACGGACGATGACATGAACAACCTTCTCGTCACCCAGGTCGATCAGCCGAGCCTCAACCTCGCCGAGAAAAGTGGAGCCATCACCACGTTTAAAGGTAATTCCTTCGGAATAGGCTCTGCCGCGGCGTTTTACCCGGAAGACCAATGAGTTGAATTTCTCCTGTTCATCCTCAAGCACCAGATCTTTGCCCGGTATAACCGCCATTTTTTCCTTGCTGATGCCCAGCAGTTCGCAGCCCTTCCTGTTTACCTCCTCCAGAATTCCTTGAGCATTGAAGACAAAAATCGCATTACCGGCGCCTTCCAGAAGACTCTTGTAGCGGAGGATGGTTTTGTCAACTTCCCGCTGCATCTCCAGAATTTTATATGAATGTTGTCTTTCGTTGCGAACTCGAGATGCACCGCCGAATAACCTGAGCGTGATGAGGGATACGGCGAGGAGTAAAACCAACAGCAGGTGAAGAAGCGGGGAGAATACCTTTGAGGGAAGCATCGCCTCGGCGCAGAGGCCGAGGATCATCAGTCCTGTTAATAAAACTAGCGTTTTAACAGTTATTTTCTTTTTGGCAGACGTCATTGTTCCACCTGTCGTTGAACAAGGTCTAGGGCGGGGACAAAAGCTTCTCTCGCAGCCAGTTCATGGCCACAAAGGAGGTGATCAAGCGAATTTGGCCCCTGTCCCCATGGAATTTGAAATGCCTGACCAGACAAGATGTTTCGTCTGCCAGCGCCATAAAAATAGTGCCTACTGGCTTTTCTGCTGTGCTTCCTTCAGGGCCGGCAATGCCGGTCACGGCCAGGGCGAGCTCACTTTCGGATCGGTCTCTGGCGCCCTGAGCCATGGCCATCGCCACTTCCGCACTTACCGCCCCCTTTTTTTCCAATAGTTGCTGTGGAACGCCAAGGAGTTGGACCTTGGAAAAATTGCTGTAGGTTACCAGCCCTTGCAGAAAATAGGCGGAGCTGCCGGAAATATCTGTGATTCGCTTTGCTATCAAGCCACCGGTGCATGATTCTGCCAAGGCAAGGGTAGCCCCTGTTTTTTTAAATGATTCTGCCACCACCGTATCGATCGTCTCGGCATCTTCGGCAAAAATATAGTCAGTGAGCCTCTTCCGTATCCTGCCGCTGACTACGGCAAGTGTCTTGCCTGAAAGAAGATCTTCGTCCTCCTCCACCCGAAGCTTAACCTCTATTTCAGGAAAATTAACGCAAAAGGCTATGGAGACCGTGGCAAAACCCTCTGTCACGCCCTGCAGCACCACATCCAGCTCTGCCTCGGAAATGCCGAATACCTTGAACACCTTTGTCCGCAATGCCTTCCTCTCCCTGGGAGATGAAAGGAGGGAGGGTATTACGCTTTGTTCAAGCATGGGTTTCATTTCCCCCGGAACACCGGGAAGGAAAAAGAGTTGACACCCCATTTGCTTTATGGAGAAGCCACAAGCGGTGCCAACCGGATTCGGCATCACCAGCGCATCCTGCGGCATAAGCGCTTGTTTCTCATTTGCCGGGTGCAGGTCTCTTGCCAGCCTTTGTGCATAATTCCGCAGATGCACCAAGGCCTCCTTGTTAAGCACCAGTGGCAGACCGGCTAATTTAGCTGCAGCCATGGCAGTAACATCGTCCACTGTCGGGCCCAGTCCTCCGGTGACAATAACTGCGTCACTCTTTTGGCTAAGGGCCTGGCAGGCCTCGATTATATCCTGTTCCTTATCACCTACCGTCATCTGCAGCGGCAAATTGATGCCGGCAGCATAAAGATGCCGTGCAATATAAGCGGCATTGGTATCCACTACTTCTCCCAGCAGCAGTTCATCACCAATGGAAAGGATCGTAACTTTCATATGAACCTCAGGATGAGGTGGAGGAACAGGGCGGCGTATATTCCTGCCACCACGTCGTCAAGTACCACACCGTAGCCGTTCTTGACTTCCCTGTCAAAATATCGGGCCGGGGGGATCTTGGTAATATCGAAGAAACGGAAGAGGATGAAGCCGATAGCTATCCCCTGCCAACTGCATGGCACGGCGATCATGGTCACAAGAAAGCCGACCACTTCGTCGATGACGATCTTGCCCGAATCCTTTTCACCAAAGATGACCTCAGCTTGACCTGATATCCAGGAGGCAAAGAAGAAGAATACAAGCAGTGAGAGCAAATAAAGGGCAAGCGGCAATCTCGCCAAAATCAGGTAAAGGGGAATGGCGGCCAAGGTGCCAATGGTGCCGGAGATCACAGGGCTGAAGCCGGTGCCGAACCAGGTTGCGGAGATGATCACAAAGCGCCTCATGCTCCGCCAACCTCCCGTTCAATGGTGCGGTAAATATCCGCAAGCGGCAACCCTTTTTCCCGGGCCAGACGTCGGCATTCCTCGAATTCAGGAATGACCCGCCTCCTTTTGTCGCTGTCGGTGACTACCTTTACCCTGACAATTCCCAAGCTTGTTTGACGCTCCTCAATGCTGCGAGCAAGGATCATCCGCTGTGCAGAATAGAAGCGGACGCCAATGGCCGTTGACTCGGCCAGGATCAGTCGTACCAGTTCATCACGCCTTTCCTCACTGGCAAGCACGGTCAGCAGGGTGCCGGGCCGATTTTTTTTCATCTGCAGGGGAGAGAATGTCACGTCCAGAGCCCCGCTTTCGAAGAGTCTGTCCATGAGAAAGCCGAGGATCTCAGGGTTCATGTCATCAATATGTGTTTCCACGACAAAGATCTCATCCCGTTGTTCTGTAGCAACGGTTTCGCCCATTATCAGGCGCAGGACGTTGGGCAGGTCGTCAAAATCCCTGCTACCGGCGCCGTAGCCAATTGCAGTGACCGTCATGGGAGGAGGGCTGCCAAAGGCCGAGCCTAGGGCAGCGACTATTGCCGCTCCTGTCGGAGTAACACGCTCACCTGGACCGATACTGCCATGAACCGGCAACCCTTTCAAAAGTTCTGCCGTTGCCGGAGCAGGCACCGGCAGTTTGCCGTGGGCAGTATCCACATACCCACTGCCCAGGGGTAGGGAGGAGACATGAAGCGCATCGATACCCAGGTAATCAAGGCCGATGGCGACGCTGACAATATCAACGATGGAATCAATGGCTCCCACCTCGTGGAAATGGACGTGATCGATCTCCATGCCGTGCACCTTTGCCTCCGCTTCGGCGAGACGGCGAAAGATCAGCTGCGCCTTCTCCTTGACCGGCACAGACAGTGAACTGCGGTCGATGATGGCGGCTATATCAGCATAGTGGCGATGGGGTTGATCCTGCCCTACCCGTACCTGGAACAGCGTCGCGGCTATCCCCTGGCGTTTGACCGGTTCGGCAGCCATGGTGTAGGCAGAAGCCGGCAATGACACTTTGGCCATCTCCTGCCTCAGATATTCCAGCGGCAGACCCAGCTCGATCAGCGCTGCTACCGTCATGTCTCCGGCTATCCCGGCGTAACAATCAAAATACAGAAGTCGCAAGCAATACTCCCTCTATTGGAACGTTTCAAGGAGGAACAGGATTAAATGGCTTCCTTCTAGCGCGGAGCCTCATCCCGGTTTATGAGACTGGCAGCATAGGCAGCGCCGAAACCGTTGTCGATATTGACCACCGTAACCCCGGCGGCGCAGGAATTGAGCATGCCGAGCAAGGCGGCGACCCCTCCGAAAGAGGCCCCATAGCCAACGGAAGTGGGTACGGCAATCACCGGCTTATCTACCAGACCACCGACCACCGAAGGCAGGGCACCTTCCATCCCGGCAACAACAATGATTACCGAAGCGGAAAAAAGGAGTTCCCTTCGGGCCAGCAGTCGATGCAATCCAGCCACCCCCACGTCAAAAAGGGTTTCCACAGTATTTCCCATCATCCGGGCTGTCACCACCGCTTCCCCGGCAACCGACATATCGGATGTGCCGGCAGAGATCACGACTATTACACCTCTGCCCCTTGCCTCCGGCGGTTTTTGCTCGATTGTCAGGCAATGTGACTCGCTGTGGTAGTGGGCGGCGGGAAATCTATGCTTCAGGGTGACTGCTTTTTCCCCGTCAATGCGTGTGGCAAGGATGTTGCTCCCCTTCGCCAGCAGCGCAACCATGATCTGCTCGATCTGCCCGGCCGTCTTACTTTCGCCAAAAATAACCTCTGGGAAACCCTGACGAAGAGCCCGGTGATGATCTACCGTCGCGCACTCCAGTTCCTCGTAAGGGAAATGCTTCAGGCATTCAAGGGCGTCCTCCACTTCCAGCTGGTTATCTTTAACCTTATGCAGCAGGCTTTTAAGTTCAGTTCGGTCCATGGAGCGCCTTTGCTGTTGATTTAATGTCTTGGTGGTCGCGCAAACAGACCGTGGAAGTATATCACGGAAGCAAGGAAAGCAAGAATTCTAATTTATTTACAAAATAAGTAGTTGAGGGAATCTGGAAAGGGGTAACTATCTACAGGCGATCCAGGTAAGCTTTGATCTCAGCCGCCATTTCAGGCGAGTCCACCTGAACCGCCAGCTCGTTATTCCGTTGCAGGGCACTCTGGGTCAGATTATGACTGCCGATGAATACATGTCTGTCATCGATGATTACTGTTTTCAGGTGACTGGTCACACGTGGAGAATCAAAATAGACTTTGACCCCGCCCTTGGCAAGAAGTGCGGCCGTTTGCTGATTTTCGACGTTAAGGCTGTCATTCATGTCATTACTTTTTTCCAGAATCACCGTCACCTCGACCCCGCGTCGAGCAGCCCTTATCAGTTCTGCCACCAGAGCTCTCGGCCGGTTGTTGCGTGATTCGGTAACCTTGAACAGGTAAAAGGAAAATATCACCGACCGACGTGCGACCTTGATCGCTTCCAGCAGGGCAACACCATACTCCTGGTTACGCAGGAGCGTAGTTTTCACCACATAGCTGCCACCGCCGTAAAGGGGCACTGCCGTTGTGCAAAAAAAGGCCATGGCGAAGATCGCCACGGCCAGTTTTGGAGTGAGAAGGATTTTAAGCCTTTTCTGCATTAATGGGTTCAATGGAGCAGATCCATTACCTTGGAGAAAAAGTTTTTCCGCATTGGGTTGACATCTTCACCGCTGATTCTTGCGAATTCTTCCAGAAGTTCTTTCTGCTGCTTGCTCATATTGGTCGGCGTTTCAACCTTGATTACAACCAGGTGATCTCCACGCCCGTAACCCTGCAGGACCTGAATCCCCTTGCCTCGAATGCGGAACAATTTGCCCGACTGTGTTCCTTCAGGGATCTTCAGATGCGCCTTGCCGTCGAGAGTGGGAATTTCCAGTTCACAGCCAAGGGCTGCCTGGGTATAGCTGACGGGTATCTCACAGATGACATCATTGTTTTCCCGCTTAAAAATAGAGTGTTCTTTGACGGCAAGGGCCACGTAAAGATCGCCGTTGGCGCCACCTTTGGACCCTTGGCCCCCTTCTCCAGACAACTTGAGGCGATTGCCCGTTTCAACCCCGGCAGGGACCTTCACCGAAAGGGTCTTTTTGTCGCGCACGGTACCGGCGCCACGGCAGGTAGGGCAAGGATTTTCCACCACCCGCCCTTCGCCGTTACAATGGCTGCAGGTCTTGCTGACGCTGAAGAAGCCCTGCTGGAAACGAACCTGACCGGCACCTCTGCAGGTAGGGCAGGTTTTCGGCTCTGTGCCGGCCTTGGCGCCGCTGCCGCCGCAACTGTCGCAGCGCTTGGCATAGGGGACGTCCACCTTCTTCTCGATGCCGAAGGCAGCCTCTTCGAAGGTGATTTCCATGTTGTATAGGAGGTCATCACCCCGTTTGCCACGGCTGCGTGGCTTGGAGCCGAAGACATCACCGAAGATGTCGCCAAAGATATCGCCAAAGGGTGAACCAGCACCGAAGCCAAAGCCTCCTTGGGAAAATCCGCCGCCAGCCATGCCGGCGTGGCCGAATTGGTCATAGGTGGCTCTCTTCTGCGAGTCCGAAAGCACTTCGTATGCTTCCGTCAATTCCTTGAACCGGTCTTCCGCCGCCTTATCTCCCGGATTTTTATCGGGGTGATGTTGAATCGCCAGGCGCCGATATGCTTTCTTGATCTCAGTTTCCGAAGCGTTGCGATTTACCTCCAGAACCTCATAGTAGTCGCGCTTATCACCGTTTGCCAATGTATCGTTCCCTTTATCCTTATTAAATACGTATAGGGGCGACGCAAGCGTCGCCCCTACTAACTGCCCCGGCAAAAGATCGCCAGCTTATTTCTTTTCGTCCTTTACTTCTTCAAAGTCGGCATCGACAACCTTCTCACCCTTGGCTTCTTCCCCCTCATGGGGAGCAGCTCCACCTTGCTCCTCTGCACCAGGCTGTGCCTTGGCGTAAACTGCCTCTGCCAATTTATGCGATGCTTGCATCAGTTCGTCGCTCGCCTTTTTGATGGCTTCGGTATCGTCTCCTTCCAAAGTCTTTTTCAAGGCAGCGAGGCCATCCTCAATCTTCTGTTTTTCGGCGGCGTCAATCTTGTCACCGAATTCCTTGAGTGATTTTTCGGTGGTATAGGCAAGGCTGTCGGCCTGGTTGCGGGCCTCGATCAGTTCTCGCTTTTTCTTGTCTTCCGAGGCATGTGACTCGGCTTCCCTGACCATCTTGTCAATCTCTTCCTTGGAAAGGCCGGAAGATGCGGTGATCCGGATCGACTGTTCCTTGCCGGTGCCGAGATCCTTGGCTGAGACATGGACGATGCCGTTGGCATCGATATCGAAGGTTACCTCGATCTGCGGGACACCGCGTGGTGCGGTGGGAATGCCGGTCAGCTCGAAGTTGCCCAGGGTCTTGTTGTCGCCTGCCATCTCCCGCTCACCCTGCAGCACGTGGATGCTTACCGCCGGCTGGTTGTCGGCAGCAGTTGAGAAAATCTGGCTCTTGCGACAAGGGATGGTGGAGTTCTTCTCGATCAGCCTGGTCATTACGCCGCCAAGGGTTTCGATGCCCAAAGAAAGCGGGGTTACGTCAAGGAGCAGTACGTCTTTGACATCGCCTCTCAGGACGCCACCCTGTATGGCAGCGCCAATGGCAACGACTTCGTCAGGGTTGACCCCACGGTTGGGAACCTTACCGAAGATGTCCTGCACTCTCTTCTGGACAATCGGCATGCGTGTCATGCCGCCAACGAGAATGACTTCATCAATGTCGCTTGGTGAAAGACCGGCATCCTTGAGAGCGGTTCGGCATGGGCCTTCCAGCTTGTCGATGAGATTTGCGCAGATCGCCTCAAGTTTTGCCCTGGTCAATTTCAGGTTGAGATGTTTCGGCCCGCTGGCATCAGCGGTGATAAATGGCAGGTTGATGTCGGTCTCCATGGAGGTGGAGAGTTCGCACTTGGCCTTTTCTGCTGCCTCTTTCAAACGCTGCAGGGCCATCTTGTCATTACGGAGATTGATGCCCTGGTCTTTTTTGAACTCGTCGGCAATCCAGTCGATGATGTTCTGGTCAAAATCCTCACCACCAAGGAAGGTATCGCCATTGGTGGATTTGACTTCAAACACCCCTTCACCCAGCTCGAGAATGGAGATATCGAAGGTACCGCCACCAAGGTCAAAGACGGCAATCTTCTCGTCCTTCTTCTTGTCCAGGCCGTAGGCAAGCGCTGCCGCGGTCGGCTCATTGATGATACGCAGCACATTGAGGCCGGCGATCTTGCCCGCATCCTTGGTTGCCTGGCGCTGGGAGTCATCGAAATAGGCCGGCACGGTGATGACGGCATCAGTGACTGTTTCGCCCAGGTAATCCTCAGCGGTCTTCTTCATCTTTTGCAGGATCATCGCCGAGATCTCTTGGGGAGAGTAGTTCTGCCCTCTCACCTCGACCCAGGCATCGTTGTTATCGGCCTTGATGATGTGAAATGGGGAAATGGCGATATCTTTTTTCACGGCATCGGACTCAAACTTGCGGCCGATGAGCCGTTTGATGGCGAAAAGGGTGTTCTCGGGATTAGTTACCGCCTGGCGCTTTGCCTGCTGGCCCACCAGCCGCTCGCCACCTTCGGTAATGGCAACCATTGATGGTGTGGTGCGACTTCCTTCGGCATTGGCTATAACAATAGGCTCTCCACCCTCCATAATCGCGACGCAGGAGTTAGTGGTTCCCAGGTCAATTCCTATAACTTTACTCATGAATGCTCCTCCTTTTTGTTATCTATATTGAAAAGCTAGTCATCGCCCGATCAAAAAGCAAGGGCTAGTGACAAAAAATTTCCATGTCATTTACTCTGCAGGTGCCTTTGCCACGGATACCATCGCCGGGCGCAGCAGTCTCTCGTTAAGAAGGTATCCTTTCTGGAACTCGCTTACCACCGTGTTCGGCTCCTGGTCGGCAGTCTCCACCTGATTCATGGCCTGATGAAAGGCGGGGTCAAAAGGGGCGCCCGGCACCGTTTCCACCGGAACAACGCCGAATTTCTTCAGTGCCGACTGCAGCATGCTGAGAGTAAGCTTGATTCCCTCGACTATTGCAGCCATGCTTTCTTCACTGGCATGCTCAAGGGCGCGTTCCATATTGTCCATGGCGGGAAGAATCTCGAGAATAAGTGACTCATTGCCATACTTGAGTAACTCCTCTTTCTCCTTCTGTACCCGTTTGCGGTAATTCTCCAGATCAGCCCGTTCGCGCAGAAATTTATCCCAGTTGGCCACTGCTTCGGCGTCTTTTGCTGTTAGCGCCTCTTCCAGTTGTTTCACCTTATCCAGCTCAGCTTCTTCCGCTTGAACAGCCGGTTCGGCACCAGATGCTCCTGGGGCGTCGAGGTTTCTTTAACAGCTTCGCTGTTCGAGCTAGTGCCATGTTTTTTCTTGTCCACGGTTAATCATCTCCTATGTCTATATTTTTACAGACGCAACCTTGACCGTCTGTTTTTTTTGATAGCTGCCGCCGGCTTCCCAACTGTTATTCGTTCATTTCAAGCAGGCGGCTGACCAGCTTTGCCGTGTAATCAACAATGGGTATCACCTTGCCATAGCCCATCCTGGTCGGCCTGATGACTCCTAAAACCCCGAGGGTGTTCTGGCCGGTCACATAGGTGGAGGTGATCAGACTCAGCCCCGGCATTTCGTTGAGGTGCGACTCGGAGCCGATGTATATCTGCACCCCTTCAGCGGCAATGGCACGATCAAAGAGCTGCAGGACGGCGCTCTTTTTCTCAAAGGTGCGGAAAATCTCCTTCATCTTCGCCACATCGGCAAACTCTGGCTGATCAAAGATATTTACCTGACCCTCGATAAAAACTTCGGCATCCTCATCGTTAATACTCTTTTCCGAAAGCGTCAATGCCCGGGCAAGAAGGCTATCGTACTTTGCCTTATCGGTTTGCATCTCTTCCAGGAGCCTCGACCTGACTTTGGCGATGGGCAACCCTTGCAGTAGATCGTTCAGGTAATTTGACATCTTGACCAGATCGTCAGCCGGGATATCTTCGTCCGCCTCAATGATCCTGTTTTGCACCGTGCCGTTTCGTGAGACGAGAATGGCAAGAATCCTTCTATTGCCCAGCTTTACAAATTCCATCTGCTGGAAAACATTGGCATCAAACCGGGGAGCGATCACGATTCCCATGTAATGAGAGGTTGATGATAACATCCGGCTCGTTTCCTTAAGAACCTCTGCTATATCCTTACCTGCCAGGGAACAGCGCCTGACTATCTCCTCCTGCTCATCCCGGCCGATATCCTTCAGCGACAAAAGAGAATTGACATAAAATCGATATGCCTTATCAGTGGGAATGCGTCCGGCTGAGGTATGAGGTGAAGCAAGAAAGCCCATTTCCTCCAGGTCTGACATCACGTTTCGCACTGTAGCCGGAGAAAGCGACAGCGGGTGTCTGCGGGTAATGGTCCGGCTGCCAACCGGCTCCGCAGTAACTATATAATCCTCTATGATCGCTTCAAGGATCTGCTTGCCGCGAAGGGAAAGTTGCTGTTCCATAGTCTACCTCTTTAATGCACATTAGCACTCAAACAATTTGAGTGCTAACACTGTCAAAATAACAACCGCCCCGGCCTTTGTCAAGGGATTTTCCCCCTGCAGGAGTGCTTTCTCCAGCTCAGATAAAGCGTGAAAAAACCTGATTGGCGACGATGATTGCACGGGGAGAGAGGCACAGAAAATGTCCTCTTTTGATCAGCAACCCTGGCCCATGAGCTCCGAGATTGCCGCAGAAAAATGGTCCGCCATGGCCGCACCAAACTCCGCTTCTACTTCTGCCAGATTAACCCCATCCAGAAGGCGCAGTCCGAGGAAAAAAGTTTCACCCAGCGCTTCTTGTAGGGAAAGAAGCTGGCGCTCTTCTTGACCCAGCCCCCCTTGGCCAATCAAGTCCAGGTATGAGGAATGGAGCCGCGGATTTACCCACCTCAAGCCCGAGGCCGGTTCACGCAAAAAAGAGTGGGCACCGGCACCAAAACCCAGGTAGTTGCCACGCCGCCAGTAGATCTGGTTATGCCGCGACCTGAAACCCGGCCGGGAGAAATTGGAGATCTCGTACTGCTCATAGCTGCCGGCAGTGAGTAGTTCGGTAGTCGCTTCGAACATTGCTATGGCATCATCCTCATTGGGAAGAATCAGCTGCCCCGATTCTTCCAGGGATGCAAACGGGGTCCCTTCCTCCACGCTGAGAGCATAAGCAGAGATATGTTCAGGGTCGAGCCCGATTGCCTCATTCAACGCCGATCTCCACATGGCCGGGGTCTGGCCCGGCAAGGAATGCATAAGGTCAATGCCGATGTTGTCAAAACCTGCTGCTCGTGCCGACCTGTATGCATTTTGCGCCTCCCTGGCGGTGTGGATTCGGCCAATCCGTCGCAACAAAGCGTCATCAAGTGATTGGACTCCCAGTGAAAGCCTGTTAACGCCTGCCATGCGGAAGCCTTGAAGTTTCTCCGCCGTCAGAGTACCGGGATTGGCTTCAATGGTAACTTCAGCATCAGTAGATAATCCATAAAGCCGCGCCGCCGAATCTATAACCCGTCCAACCAGGTCAGGCGACATCAGCGAAGGGGTTCCACCACCAAAATACAGGGTAGCCGCAGTTACAGGAGTGGCTAGTGTTGCCGCCCGCAGCTCAATTTCCCGGACCACGGCGGATACGTATTCTTCAGGGGTAACCATGGCCCCGGCAACAGAGTCAAAATCGCAGTAGAGGCACTTTTTCAGGCAAAAAGGGAAATGAATGTAGAGGGAAACTTGCATGTGGTTATTGTACGTCGGGAGGGTATTTTTTGCCAAAGGATAAAGTGTTTTTCCTTATCTAAAATTTCCGCTTGCCATAACTCCCCAGCCTCCCTTCAAACATCCTCTTGAAATCAACATATTTTCGGATTACACTTGCCAGCCATAATAGTTAAATACTACTAATTTTTAAGAGGAGGTCCGCCTTGTCACGCCAAATCAAAGCTGCCGCCGTGCAGTTCAATATCAAATTGGGCGACATTGACGCCAATGTGGAACACGTGCGCGAGACCCTGAAGCGATTGCACGATGAAGGGGTGCAATTGGCGGTGCTGCCGGAAATGTGGTGCTGCGGCTTTGCCTATCGGGAGCTTAATGATCTGGCGAAGCGTACCCCAGAAGTGGTTGAGGAGATGGGGCGGCTCTCTGCAGAATACGGGATGGTGCTGGTGGGAAGCCTGCCGGAGCCGGACGGAGAAAAAGTCTGCAATACGGCATATGTGATGGATCAGGGCAAGCTGGCCGGAAAGTACCGCAAGATACACCTCTTTTCCCTGATGAATGAAGACCGCGCCTTTACCGGCGGCGATTCCTGGTTGGTGGCCGATACCCATCTGGGCAAGATCGGTGTTTTTATCTGCTACGACCTTCGCTTCCCTGAGCTGGCCCGGCGGCTGGCTGTGGAAGGTGCAGAGATTCTTGTGGTGCCGGGAGAATGGCCGAAACCGAGGGAAGAGCATTGGCGATTGCTTCTCCAGGCCAGGGCAATCGAAAACCAGCTGTTCCTCGTTTCCGCCAATGCCTGCGGAATGACCGGCAAGCTGGACTTTTTCGGCTCAAGCCTCATTATTGGGCCAAAGGGAGAAATTCTCGCCGAAGGGGGATATGAAAGTTGCGAGCCATCGGCCGTTCTGGATTTTGCTGCCATGGAGACATGGCGGCAGCAGATTCCCTGCTTTTCCGATCGAAAGCCTGAATATTATTAAATTTAGCTTAGTTATCTCTTTGGGCGATAAAAAATCGTGTTGACTTCGTCAAGCGTAAAGCATATTTATTGCATTTTATTGCTGCGGTATTTGGATGCAGCAGACGAGATTCATTAAAAGTTGAACAGCCATGAATATGCAAATGTTCGACTGGGCCGGTGTGCAGCGCAGTGAGGCGTGGCCTTTGGTTCGCTGCAGCGCCAAAGGCTAATGGCGGCAGGTCGCTTTTTTCATGGATTCATCAATTAAGGGAGGTAGTAAACCTTGGAAATTTTCGCCGCAACAGGTCTAGTGGTAAAGTTGGTTCTCTTTGTTCTACTTTATTTTTCAGTTGTCTCCTGGGCAATCATCTTCTACAAACTGCTTCAGGTCCACCGCGCAAACAATGAGTCCGAGCGTTTTCTGGAATTGTTTTGGAAGGCGAAGCGCTTTGATGCAGTCAATGCCCAGTTGGATCGCTTCGCCAATTCGCCCCTCACCGTGCTTTTTAATGAAGGCTACGGCGAGCTGAAAAAGCTCATGGAGAAGGGGGAGGAAAAACAGGCCCCCGGTGTCATCAGTACCGATCTGGCTGGTGTCGACAATATCTCCCGTGCCCTGCGCCGCGCCACAACTTCTGAGATCACCAGGTTGGAAAAATATCTCACTTTTCTTGCCACTACCGGCTCCACTGCCCCTTTCATTGGACTTTTCGGGACCGTCTGGGGCATCATGACCGCCTTCAAGGGCATCGGCGAAACCGGCTCGGCATCTCTTGCCGTCGTTGCCCCAGGCATCGCCGAAGCGTTAATTGCCACCGCCATCGGTCTGGTTGCCGCCATCCCTGCCGTTATGGGCTACAACCATTTTCAGCACAAGATCAGAGTCCTGATCGGCGAAATGGACAGCTTCTCCACAGAATTCCTCAATATTGTGCAGCGGACCTTCACCGGCAAATAGGAGAAACGGATGGAACTTGGAAACAGGGACAATAACAGTAGATCTGCCATGTCGCAGATCAACGTAACTCCTTTTGTTGACGTCATGCTGGTTCTTCTGATTATCTTCATGGTAACCGCGCCGATGATGCAGCAGGGTGTGCAGGTAAATCTTCCGAAGGCAGATGCGAAGGCGCTGACACCGGCCGAGGAAACCGTCATCGTAACCCTGGATAAATCAGGGAAAATGTGTTCATCAACAAATCATGAAATTGCCAGGGCGACCTAAAAACAGACTGTCGTCCATGTTCGCCGGCAAGACGAAAAAAGAGGTGTTTCTCAAGGCAGACGCAGATGTTCCCTATGGCGAAGTTGTCAAGGCCATGGCCGAGATCAAGGGTGCCGGCATCGAGCGACTTGGCATGGTTACGGAGCCTTCCTCAGGGAAATGAAAAGCAATAAGAAAAGAAAAGAACCGGGACCTTTGGGAATGCTGGTCTGTTCATTCCTCATCCATGTGATCGTGATGGTGATCATTACCCGATTCAACTTCCTGGCTGTCCTGCACACTGACAATAGTCCAGTATACTACGTGGATGTGGTGAACCTTCCTGTGGCAAATCCCCAGGCTGGGACCCCTGCCGGGGAGGCTGCTGTTCCTAGCACTGCCCCGACTCCAGCACCAACAGAACCGACACCACCGCAGATGAAATTGCCACCGGTAAAACCGTCCCCTCCTATTACTGCCAAGCAGGCACCTCGCACGGCGACAGGAACCGAAACCTCCAGGGAATTTGAAGAACGCCTGGCCAGAATGCAGCAGGAGAATGAGGCACGTCATCAAGCTGCCGCACTTGAAGCTGCGCGTAAGAGAGCAACAGGTTCCGGCACAGGACCTGCCGGCATGCCAGGTGCTACCGGCAAGGAAGCGGGAAGCGATTATGCCAGTTATATTCGTTCCCGACTGGAAGATGCCTTTAGACAGGAAGATACCTTCAAACCCGACAAAAATAAAGTTGTTGAAATAAAGCTGACCATTGGTCGGAATGGTAAAATTATCAGCAAAAGTTTCGAACGCAGTTCCAGTGATATCATGTTCAACAACGCGGTCGATCGGGCCATAAACCGGGCAGAAAGGGAGTTCAGACCTCCTCCCGGTGGCGGAACCTTCGAGCATGGCTTCCAGTTTAAGCCTCAAGGGGTAGGTAAAAATTGAAAAAACTGCTGTTTGTAATCACTCTGCTCTTACTCCCCATATCCATTTCCGCTAAAGACTACCTGGAGGTCACCGCTCCCGGTAACCGCCAGGCACAACTGGCCATTGCCCGGCCAATAGCAATGTCCGGCGAGCAAAACGATAAACTGGCCCAGGAAGTTGCTGATATCTTTAGTTTCGACCTGACGCTGGCAGGACCATTTCAGGTTATGCCGATCTCCCCTGCAGAGGGCAGGACCGGGATCCGTGCAGGTGAGTTCAACATGGCAACATGGCAGGCTGCCGGAGCCAATCTCCTGGTCAAAAGCGGCTACATTGCCAATACATCCACAGTGACCATGGAGTTCCGTTTTTATGATGTAACCCGCAACAAGGAGTTGGCAGTAAAGCGTTTTAGCGGCAAACGTTCCGATTTGCGTAAAATAGTTCATATGTTCAGCGATCAAGATCCTGCTTGGCTGTCACCGGCGAGTCCGGCCCTTTTACCGGCAAAACCGCTTTTCGTTTCAACCGCTACAGGCAGTAAAGAGATTTATCTTGATGGATTATGACGGTTCACAATGGGCAGCGACTGACCAAAAAACAAGGGCTATTAACCTCAACCCGGATTTCTCACCCTTAATGGCAAGGAGCTCATTTACAACTCTTACAAGAGAGCGCAATCCTGACCTCTATCGCCGGGAGCTGCTCAGCGGCGCTGAAGCAAGGATCTCGTCACGCCCCGGCATAAATGTCACCGGCACCTGGTCCGCTGATGGCCAGAAGATCGCCCTGGCCATGAGCAAGGATGGCAACTCCGAGATTTATATCATCAGCAGAGAAGGAAAGCAGCTGGCAAGACTTACCGACAACCCGGCCATAGATGTTTCACCGGCATGGTCACCTGATGGCTCCCGCATTGCCTTTGTCTCTGATCGCCTCGGCAAGCCACAGGTTTTTATCATGAATGCCAATGGCTCCAATGTGACTCGCCTGACCACCAGCGGAGCATACAACGTCAGCCCCCGCTGGTCCCCCAAGGGTAACACCATCGCCTATTGCCGCCAGACTGCCGGCGGTTTTCAAATCTATGTCATCAACGCGGATGGCAGCAACGATACCCAGCTGACATCCGAAGGCAGCAATGAGCACCCACGCTGGTCGCCTGACGGTCGATTCATAACATTCAGCTCAACCCGTGGCGGCAAAGAAAGCATCTATGTCATGCGAAGCGACGGCGGTGGGCAGGTTAAAGTCTCGCGTGGCAACAGCGCCGACTCCCATCCCACTTGGTCACCCCGTTGACAAATTGAATACTAATTTATTTTTCTTAAGAGAGAATTATTGAAATTGCTCTGGACTCATGTATAATCCCAACTAGCAAATTTCAAAGTTTTGAGGTAATGCATCCTCTGTTCGTAAAACTGCAATTAAAAAGGAGAAAAGAGATGCGTAAGTGTATGGTAGGCTTAGTGACGTTTCTGTTTTGCAGTGCTCTTATATGCGGTGGCTGTGCGAAGAAAGAAATGATAAAGGCTGAAGAGGCGACTGTACCGCCAGTAACGACTGAAAAGCCAACTGTAACACCACCGACCAAGCCTTCACCCAAAGAGGAGCCTGTCAAAGAACAACCAGTCACAAAGTTCAACAACGGCGGAACCCACAGTAAATGAGGAACAAACGACGGTGGTTGCCGCAGCGGAACTGGAAAAGATACTATTTTGATTATGATTCTTTCGTTCTTTCCCGGGCAGCGCGTGAAAGCCTTACTAAAAATGCCAAATGGCTTCAGAAAAACAAACAGACTAAAAGGTTCAGATCGAAGGCCACTGCGATGAGCGAGGTTCTGATGAGTACAATTTGGCCTTGGTGAAAAACGAGCTAAATCAGTTTTAAATTATCTTGGTTACCCTTGGTGTTCCCGCCAACCAGTTAAGCATTATCAGTTTCGGCAAAGAAAAACTCTGCCTGACCAGGGGCATGACGAATCAGCCTTGGCAAAAAACAGAAGGGCAGAGTTTTGTAATTATTAGAGTGAGGGCAACCTGTATGTGCCGGGAAAGAGGGGCCTCCCTGCAGTGCGCCCTTTTTATATGTTCTCTGTACCAGGAAAATCAAATCATCATAACAAGGCTGTGATCTGAAGGAGGATCGAATATATGCAGTTTGTTAGAAGGGGATTACCCTTCATCTTGATTATTGCTCTCGCCGGTTTTGCGCATCGAGAGAGACTGTTGATTCCCGTACAACGCGGACATGGAAGAAATGAAGACCCGGCTGTTCAAAATGGAAAAAGACATTGGCGGCATGCGCAGCTGAGACAAAAGAAGGGCATCGACAAGAACTATCAGGGATTTTCACAGTGAAATGGAAAATCAGCGTAAAGGCAGTGCAGATCTTCAGGCAACACTGAGGAGAGTGCCAAAGGTAGACATGCAGGTCTTGACCGGAAAGATTGATGACGTAAGGCTTGCGGCACAGAGGCCTGCTGATGATCTGGCCCTGCTTAAAGAGGATTCGGATCGACGGCTGGCTTCCATTGAAGAGCGCCTGTCAAAGCTGGACAAAGGTTTCGAGGACCTACAGAAAAAACTTGTCGAAACAAAGGCAAAAGAAGTTGAGCAATCACCTGACTCCCTCTACCAGAAGGGACTGGATACGTTGCGCGGCGGAGATCCGCAAAAGGCTCGGGAGCACCTAAGCAGGTTCCTGGAACTTTTCCCCAAGCATGACCTGGCGGCAAACGTTCACTACTGGCTTGGTGAGACCTACTACAGTGAAAAAAAATATGACCAGGCAATACTTGAATTTCAGGAAATCATAAAAAATTACCCAGGCAAAGAGAAGATTCCAGCGGCAATGCTTAAGCAAGCCATGGCCTTCAAAGAACTGGGAGATGTAAAAAGCGCCCGCTATGTCTACAAAAAAATTGTCGAGGATTATGGCCATACCGATGAAGCAAGAATGGCAAAGGAAAAATTAAAGGACCTGAAATAAAAAAAGAGACGGGTTTCTGACCCGTCCTTTCCCGTTCCCCTATCTTTATCCGGAACTAAACTTTTTTCGGAGTGGATTCCTGCTCTTCCGCAGATTTTGTAGTCTGAGACTCTTCTTCCGCCTGCGAAAGCTTTTCCTTATCCTCGACGACCCGTGATTCGTCCTGGACACTCTGTTTGAAGTCCTCAGTGGCCCTTTTAAATTCAGCCAGGCCCTTGCCAAGTGCTCTGGCAAGATCGGGAAGCTTCTGTGGTCCGATGACCACCAGCGCGATGACAAAAATGACGATCAGTTCCGGCATTCCAATTCCAAACATAACGACCTCACCACTATTACGGTAAAATAGCCAGGAAATCCGCTTCCCGACCCACAATCCTGCCAAAATAATAGAGGTTTTAACCTGGCGTGTCAAGGGACGTTATTTTAAGGATTTGACATAGACTTGAACATTGACTACTATCGTGACGTTTTATAAAGAGTGAACCTGCCCGCCTAAAGGAGTTCTCACATCTACCATGTACCAGGACGAAATCAAAGACGAAATTAGGGCACTTCTCAAGGAAAGAAACGGCATTCTTCTGGCTCACAATTATATGCGAGACGAAGTCCAGGAGATTGCAGATATAGCCGGGGATTCTCTCGGGCTTTCCATTGAAGCGGCAAAGACATCTGCAGCTGTTATCGTCTTCTGTGGCGTACATTTCATGGCGGAATCCGCCTCGATTCTGGCACCAGAAAAGACTGTCCTCCTGCCACGCCTGGATGCGGGCTGCCCCATGGCCGACATGGTAACGGTGCCGGCTCTTCAGGAGTTGAAAGCCCGTCATCCCGGTGTACCTGTGGTCACCTACGTCAATTCATCGGCAGCCGTTAAAGCCCATAGCGACATCTGTTGCACCTCCGCCAATGCGGTGAAAGTCGTACAAATCTCTGGCAGCAAATGAGATCATTTTCGTTCCGGATCGGAACCTGGGTCGCTATGTTGCCCGCTTCACCGACAAGACTTTTCACTACTGGGATGGTTACTGCCCTACCCATGAGCGATTGAAACCTGATGTGATCCTGCGCCTGAAAAAGGAATATCCGGATGCCCTGTTTATTTGCCATCCAGAATGTAATCCTGAGGTTGAGGCTTTGGCAGATCATGTCTGCTCAACCACAGGCATGTATGACTTCTGCAGGAACAGTGGGGCAAAACGTTTCATCATCGGCACGGAAGCGGGCATCCTTTACCGATTGAGAAAGGAAAATCCGGGGAAGGAATTTCTTCTTGCATCTCCCGCCCTGGTCTGCCCCAACATGAAGCTTACTTCACTGGAAGACATCCTGGCGGCCTTGAAAACCATGGCGCCCATTGTCAGTGTTGCCCGGGAAGTGAGAGAACCGGCCAAACTGGCACTGGACAGAATGCTGGCCATCCCTAGAGATTAATGAAGTGCCACCGCTATCAGTCGCGGCGCGTCCTGAACCCGCAGTATGGTCCTCTCCCGCCCCAACTTCAGCTCTTATCCTGTAAATTACCGAAACAGGGAGATGATCGCCCAGCATCACAACCGACTCCTCCTGTCCCAGACACCAATATATCGACATCGCCAAAGACAGCCTCATGGCTAGTAATGGATCGGGAGACAGGCCGTGACCATTGACAGGCTGCAGAAACTTGTGAGCCGATTTGCCCGGGCAGCGGAAGAACACGGGGCGGCGATGGAATCAATGAAGGCTGAAGACTCTGAGCGCCTGACCCGCATGATCACTGGGCTTGCCAAAAATATTTTTATGGAAAATGCCGGCAAAGATGCACTGCTGGCCCTAACGGAATCATCTGTTCCTGCGGTGGCCGGAATGGCAGCTCTTTACTGCATCAGTTTCAATCCTGACCGGTGTAAAGCTGTCCTTCGCCGGTTGGCTGCCGAACAGAATCTTCTTGGATTCAGAGCAGCATTTGCCCTGGAGCGGTGGGAGGCTGGGGAATGGGAACTCCCCTGAAAAAGCCAAGACAACCGGATCTCGGGAAAAGCCTGATGGCGATTTATGAGTCCCTGCTTGCATGTTACGGCAAACGCCACTGGTGGCCGGCCGAAAACTCTTTCGAGGTATGTATCGGGGCGATACTCACCCAGAATACCAACTGGGGCAACGTGGAAAAGGCAATAGGCAATCTCAAAAAGGCGGGGCTCTTGTCAGCAACAGCCCTGCGGGATGTGCCGGCCGAACAACTTGCCGAAACAATCAGGCCCGCCGGTTACTTCAACGTGAAGAGCCGCCGACTCAAGGAGTTTGTTGATTGGCTTTTTCAGAAATATGAAGGCAGTCTTGAGCTGATGTTTACGGGGGACTGGCACGAACTGCGTGGGGAGTTATTGAAAGTTCGTGGAATAGGACCTGAGACTTGTGATTCTATTCTTCTTTATGCCGGTAACAAACCATCCTTTGTCGTTGATGCCTACACTAGGCGAGTTTTTTCCTATCTGGGATATGTTTCGGAGAAGGATGATTACGAGAAGGTCAGGGCCTTGTTCATGGAGAACCTGCCAGGCGATGCTGAGCTGTTCAACGAGTTCCATGCACTGATTGTCCAACACTGCAAGGTGCATTGCCGAAAAAGATCTATCTGCAGCGGCTGCAGTTTAGTGTCATCCTGTAATCGGCCATGAGTTGGCTTCCACCCTGTTTCTTCCACCTTGTTTGGCCCTGTAGAGCGCATCGTCCGCCTGCGTTAAGAGGGAATCAACACAATTAACCTTGCCTGAAGGAAATGTGGCCACGCCAACGCTGACGGTAATGCTCAATTGCTCTATGGTGCCGCCGAAGGCAACCTCCTGCACTACACAACGACAACGTTCGGCAAAGATCATCGCCTGAGGTAGAGACGTGTCTGGAAGCAGCGCCACGAATTCCTCTCCACCATAGCGTGCAGCAACATCATATCGGCGAACCATACCCTGCAAAAGGGCGGAAACCGCAATCAGCACATTATCCCCCTCCTGATGGCCATAAGTGTCATTGACCTTCTTAAAGTGGTCGATATCAATCATTACCAGAGAAAGAGCATGCTGCTTGCGCAGGGCCCGCTCAAATTCCCGGTCCATTGCCTGCATCAGGTAGCGGCGATTATAGAGATGGGTGAGGGGATCGGTGTTGGAAAGTTCCTTTAACAACTCGTTGGAATGTTTCAGTTCGTCCTGCAGGCCCTTGATCTTCATCTGAACCTTGACGCGTGCCACCAGTTCGCCGGCATCAAATGGCTTGGTGACATAATCGCAAGCGCCCTGATCCAGACTCTTGATCTTCATCTCGCGATTTTCTCTGCCGGTGAGCATGATGACCGGGATGTCCTTCAACTCGTCCCGTGTCTGCAGCATGGCAATAAATTTGAAGCCGTCCATGCGTGGCATTTCCAGGTCGCAAAGAATAAGGTCTACCACTGGACATTTCAGGATCGTCTGGAATGCATCAATGCCATCTTCCGCCTCAAGGTAAGTGTCGAAGAGAGACACTGCCTGCAGCGTGTTTATGATCTGGGCGCGAACCAGCGCTGAGTCGTCGACAACGAGAATGGTTTTTGCCATATATACCTTTAAAGGGGAATCATAGTTAAAATCTGTTTCCCTATTTGCTGCCGAGTATTAATTTGAGGGACTATATAAAACCCGGCGAGCCGCCTACAATACCGGTTCCTTTGCCCGACGCTTCATTTCAGCAATAGTGGCTGCGTAATCCCCACTGCCGAACACTGCGCTGCCCGCCACAAACACATCGGCACCGGCATGAGCTATCTGGGCGATGTTGGCAGTCTTCACGCCACCATCCACTTCCAGTTCTGCCTCTAATCCCCTTTTATCCAGCATGCCACGCAAAGCCTGGATTTTCGGCAGGCAAGCATCAATAAACGATTGGCCGCCAAAGCCCGGGTTGACTGTCATGAGCAGAACCAGGTCCAGCTCTTCCAAGACATAGTCCAGGCTGTGCAGGGAGGTAGCCGGATTGAGCGACACGCCCGCTTTCTTGCCCAATGACTTGATGAGCTGCACCGTCCGATGCAGGTGGTTGGTGGCCTCGGCATGGACCACGATTATATCGGCCCCCGCTTTGGCAAAATCGCCAATGTAGCGATCAGGAGCATCAATCATCAGATGCACATCCAGCGGCAGCTTGGTCACCCGGCGCACTGCCTCCACCACCAGCGGTCCGATGGTGATGTTTGGCACAAAACAGCCGTCCATTACGTCAATGTGGATATAATCCGCCCCTGCCGCCTCCACCGCCCGTACTTCATCACCGAGCCGGGAAAAATCGGCAGAAAGTATCGATGGTGCAATCTTCTTCATAATACCTCCAACAGCAACTATATTTTTTTCTTCAGCCGCGCTGCAAAAAAGCCGTCCATGCCGTGCCGGTGCGGCCAAGCGCGAAAGCAGCCCCTGTCAGTGAAAAGCTCGGTCCAGGCGGGAAAGGCCTCGCGCAGATCTTCCAGCACAAATTCATTATGTCGCTTGAGAAAAGCCTCAATCACCGCCTCATTTTCCTCAATGGTCGTGGAGCAGGTGGCGTAAATCAGGCTACCTCCGGGTTTAAGATAGCCGGCCAAATTTTCCAGCATACCCTTTTGGCCACGGGCAAGCTCAGCCACATCGGCGGCCGATTTCCACCACTTCCCCTCTGGATTGCGCCTGATGACCCCCAACCCGGAACATGGTGCGTCCAGGAGAATACGGTCAAAACAATTTTCCTTGATTCCTTTCAGGGGCTTAGCCGTATCCAGGGGCAGTATCTTGATGCAGGAGATGCCCAGTCTGGCGGCATTCTCATCAATGAGCCGAAGCTTGCGGCCGATCAGGTCACAGGCCGTGATCTCACCGCGGTTTTCCATGAGCTGAGCCAGTTGCGTCGCCTTGCCCCCTGGGGCAGCGCAGGCGTCAAGCACGTTTTCACCCGGTTCTGGCGCCAGGAACAGGGCCGCCAGTTGTGATGATTCATCCTGAACCATGAACAAACCGTCCCTGAAACTCTTCAGTCGCGTCACTGACCCGGACAAGCCGATGCGGATGGCCAGCGGAGAAAACTTCGCCGCTTCACACTGTACCCCCTCTGCCGCAAGCAGTTCCATCAGTTGATCGCGGCTTACCTTCAGGGTGTTGGTCCTGATTGTCATGGAAGGCGGTTCAGACATGACCTTGGCCAGACTTTCCGCTTCCGGGAAGCCGAGTTGGTCGATCCAGGATGATGCAAGCCAGGCAGGATGGGAATAAACGGTGGCAAGGTAGCCGGTTGGATCCTGCACCTTGTCC
Source organism: uncultured delta proteobacterium (assembly GCA_963780945.1). Classification (GTDB taxonomy): domain Bacteria; phylum Desulfobacterota; class Desulfuromonadia; order Geobacterales; family Geobacteraceae; genus Geotalea. The sequence continues at coordinate 34,689 of CAWAFF010000024.1, forward strand.
GGGTAGGAGATAGAATCCCGTTCCCGATCGGCGCTGCGCAACACGGCGTTGATGAAACCCGAAGCCCTTGGTACCAACACTTTGGCCATTTTTACCGTTTCGTTGACCGCTGCCGAAACCGGCACCCTGTCCAGGTAAAAGATCTGATACAGGCCAAGACGCAGCAACAGCAGTACCGAGCGCTCCAGCCTCTCCACTCTTTGGCTGGAAAAGCGCCTGAGGATGTGATCGAGAGTGGCTTGGCGACGAAGGACCCCGTAGACCAGCTCGGTGAGCAAGCCACGGTCGGGGCCTTGCAGGAGACCGGCTGAAAGCTCCCGATCGATGAGAATATCGGCATAGGAGCGTTCCTTGTCGATGCGCAACAGTATTTCAAAAGCTGCAATGCGTGGATTGGCGGTAGACACTATGACTCCGTTTATTTGGCTCGGCTGGCAAAGAAGAATTTCTCATTATATGCAATCCCGTCAAAACTGCAAGGCTGTCGGAACATTTCTTGACATCAACTTGTCTGACGTTAATCTATAAACAACGATGGCCAAACTCTTCAGGGAGGTTCTGCTCATGATCCAATGGGAAAGCGATATAAACAAGGCCCTGGCCCGCGGCCAGGCAGAGAAAAAATGCGTACTGCTGGATTTTTTCAGCCCTGGCTGAATAGGTTGCAAACAGATGGGTGCGGTTTCGTACCCCAATGCGACAGTCGTTGATTTCATAAAAACCAGGATGGTACCGTTGCAGGTTGGCGCCGATGCCCTGCCTATTTCCAAGGATTTCAGGGTGAGCTGGACTCCAACCATTATCGTCCTCGATCATTACGGCAAGGAACATCAACGCACAGTGGGTTTTCTTCCCCCCGAAGAACTGGTCCCTTCACTGTTACTGGGAATCGGCAAAGCCGATTTCGACAACGGAGACTACAACGACGCCATTCTGCGCTTCAATGAGATTCTTTCCGGCCATAGGCACAGCTCCGCTGCACCGGAGGCGCTTTATCTGCTGGGAGTAAGCCGCTACAAGACAAGTCACAACGCCGGCAATCTCAAGGAGACCTACCAGCGGCTCTCTGCCGAATACCCCGCCAGCGAGTGGGTAAAAAAAGCATCTCCGTATAGTCTTCTCTAAGACTCTCAGTTTAACCTTTGTTGCCATGCGATTTCATGTGGAGGAGTAGCGGGTGGATCATGTTTTGGCTGGTCTCCTTTCAGGTTCACTTGCCGTCCTTGGACTGCTTTCAGCGGGTCACGCCCTGCTGTTGAAGCGCGACCCGCGTTCGGCCCTTGGCTGGATAGTAGTCTGCATCACCTTGCCCTTCTTCGGCCCGCTGCTTTACTGGAGCATGGGCGTCAACCACATCTCTCGCAGGGCTCGGCAGTGGCTTGAGAGTGGAAAGCGCCTGGCAGGGTGGGGAAACTTTCCCGTTGGCGAAAAACAAAAAAGTTCCTGTGCCCTCCCCAGCGGCGCCGAGCACCTGCAGGAACTTCGTTACCTTGCCGACCGGGTCGTTAAAACTAATCTTACCCCCGGAAACCGGATCACCCCCCTGGAAAATGCCGAAGGTGCCTATCCTGCCATGCTGGAGGCGATCAGCAGTGCCACCCACTCCATCAACTTGAGCACCTATATCTTCGACGGCGACATATCCGGCAGAATGTTTGTCAAAGCACTGACAGAGGCCGCAGAGCGGGGGGTTGAGGTGCGGTTGATCATCGACAGCCTGGGGGAACAAATACTCTCGGCCAACTGCCCGCGAGCTTTTAAAAGGCTCAAAGGTGAAGATCGGCCGCTTTCTGCCCCTGCACCAGGGAGGCTACGTCAACCTTCGAAATCACCGCAAAATTTTGGTGGTTGATGGCATGAAAGGCTTCACCGGTGGCATGAACATCGGTGACCGGCACGTCACCGAACGAGTCGGCGGCCCTCCGGTGGTCAAGGACATGCATTTCCTGGTTGAGGGGCAGGTGGTAAATGATCTGCAGCGAACATTTCTCGAGGACTGGTTTTTTGTTACCGGGGCATTGATCAACGACGAAAAATTGTTTCCTGCCATCCCGTTAGCCGGCGGGTCGGTGGTCAGGGCGGTCAGTGACGGTCCTGACAAAGAATTCAGAAAACTCAACTGGATCATCATGGGGGCCCTTTCCTGCGCCAGAGAACGGGTCCAGATCATGACCCCCTATTTCATCCCCGATCGGCCGCTGATCTCAGAGCTTATTACCACTGCCCTGCGCGGCGTGCAGGTGTCACTGGTGCTGCCGGCGCTGAACAATCTTCCCTTCGTCCACTGGGCAAACCGGGCCTACCTCTGGGAATTGCTGCAGCACGACATCAAGGTCTACTACCAGCCCCCCCCTTCGTCCATACCAAGCTGCTGGTGATCGACGAAATCTGGAGCCTGATCGGCTCCGCCAATCTCGATCCACGCAGTCTGAGACTGAACTTCGAGTTCAACCTGGAAATCTACGATAATGAGCTGGCAACGCAACTCTCCGAGCGGATTACCCGGACTATAACCGTCTCACGTGAAGTTACTTTGGCAGAAGTGGATGGCAGAAGCCTGCCGGAAAAGGTCCGCGACGCGTTGGCTAAGCTGGCTTCACCTTACTTGTAACTTGAGATGCCTTATCAGATTAATAGCATCTGCAGTGCCACTCCTCCAATATTGCTGCAGTTCTCTCGTTCCCCTATTCTTCGTACCTCGCACCGCCAAAGGCAAGCATCGGAAAGAAGAACATGGGCAGAAAGAACAATCCCAACCCATACAGAAAACCTCTGCCAAATTTTTCCGCAAGGGAAAGCATGGCCAGCAGGTTTATAATTAAACCGAGCACAGGAACGAAGAGTAGAAACATCCACCACCAGGGCTTACCGGATATCTCCATCATGACATACAGGTTGTAAATGGGAATAATGCTGTGAAAACCAGGCTGGCCGGCCTTTTCAAAGACAACCCACAGGGAAACTATTATCAGCAACGCAAACACAGCCACAAACAAGAGGATTTTGGTCCCCCCTCCCGCCATCATTGCTTCCGCCAAACGTTTCTTTTGCTCCATCTCCGCCTGATCACTTGAGGACGATGCGGCAGGAGTCATCTGCACCTGTCCAGCCGGGGCCGCTTCCTGTGTTGCAGGAGGTACCGAAACAGGAACAGCAACTTCTGCAACAGTGGCCACATTCGGGGCAGGAGCAGGAACTTCTGCAGTAGTGGCAACATTCGCGACAGGAGCAGGCGCCTGAGAAACTGCAGGCTGAGCAGCCGGCGCTGGCGAGATGGTTGCGCTCTCTGTCTTCACAGGCATAGCCGCAGCCTTAGTTGCCACACGTGTGGATGTTTGCCCAGGCAGCTTCTTTGATTGCCAGTGTTGAGCCCTCTTTTTCGTCTCCAGAAATGTTCTTTTGTCATTAATTTCCGTTTTATCAAACTCAAGGATAATGTCGCGGTTGACCTTTACCATTATCTTGTCTCCGCGCCGCCAAAAGGATTCGCACTCCAGGACTGCACCGTCCTGCAAGTAGACCTGCTTGCCCATGCAAACCCCTGTCAGCAGTAGCCATGCTACCATCGTTACCAGCAAATATCTCATCACCATAATCATCCTCTTCCCCCGGCAGTGTGGATTTAAACCACTGTTATCGATCAATAAACCCGTTAATCCTGTTATTCAAGATAAGTAACTTTGTCATTGGATTGCCCAAGCTTTGCTTTCTGTCTAAACCAACCCGTATAAATTCCATAAAAAGGAGAGGTCAGCATAATAACTGAGGTCCTTGGTTATCTTTCGGTTCCCACCAGAAAGTATTTAGGGAAATAAACAGGAAAAAAATCGGAGCCTTTAATGTTGGAAACGGCGGGTGCCGGATGAGGCACAACCTGCGGCCAGAGTATAATTTGTTTGTTTATTTGCCGGAGAGATACTTGCTGATACCAGACGAAAAATCCTGAGGATCAAACTTAAAGGTCTGCTGCCAGGAGCCATCGCAGATGTTTTCTTCCACCAGCATGGTTAACTGGTCCATGGTGATGGGGAAGGCTGGAATGCCCTGGAAGATGGGAACGATCAGCTTCATAAGTGTAAGCGGGTTGTGAACCTTCAGTACCCGCGACTTGCCCATTACCCTGCCGATGGTATCCAGCAAGTCATTGTAGGACAGCCTATCTTTGCCGCACAGTTCATAGGTTTTACCTTTCGTTTCCGGCATCTCCAGGGCCATGGCGAAGCAGCGTGCCACATCATCAGCGGCGACCAGCTGCAACCGGTAGTCGCCGGCACCGATGACCGGCACTGCGGGAAGGGTACGGATCATGCCCGCCAGCTTGTTGATGAAATCATCCTTCGGCCCAAAGACAATTGAGGGGCGAAAGATTGTATAGTCGAGGCCTGAGGCACGCACTAATTCCTCGGCACGATATTTGGTCTGGTGATATCTGGAAGTGGCTTGTTCCCTTGCCCCCAGGGCCGACATCTGCAGGTAACGGGTGATCCCAACCTTCTTTGCCGCATCAACCAGGTTTTTGGTTGCTTCCAGGTGGAGGCGTTCGAAGGTTATGCCTCGGGAAGGAAACTCGCGGATGATCCCCACCAGGTTTATGATCGCGCCACATCCGCCAAGCTTTCCGGCAAAACTTTCCGGGTCGGTCACATCCCCCTCTACCGGCACTACCCCGGGTTCGTGGTTGTCACTGCGTTTATGGGTAAGAAGCCTGATCCGATGCCCCTTCTCCAGCAACGCCCTCCTTACATGTCCGCCGACAAAACCGGTGCCGCCGCTGAGGAATATCTCCATGCGCCCTCCCTGATTCGTGGTACCTGTCCTAAGACATTGTACCTCACCGCCCAGGTATTGCCACCCCGGTGCTCAGGGCGATAAAAAAACCCCGCCAGAGAGAACGGGGTTTGGAGCTTTGTCCAGAATGGCTATTTGCCGCAGCACTTCTTGTACTTCATGCCGCTGCCGCAAGTGCATGGGTCATTGCGGCCAACCTTGTTGCTGATGATCGGTCTGGCAGCCACTGCCGACCCGTCGGTAAAAAACCAGCGGCCATCGCCTTTCTTGAACTCCGCCAGCTCGTGATGGGCTTTTCGCACCCCTTTTTCACTGAAACGGGCAATGAACTCAACTGTGCCGTCGGCGTCTTCAACGTCACCCTTGCTGGTGGCAAGGATCTCCAGCCCTTCCCAGTCGGAATCCTCAGCCCACTGAGCCGTCCCCTGGTGGTCAAATCCCTCCCGGTGCTCAGGGTGTGTCGTTTCAAAGATGTAATCGGTTTCCACCTTTACATATGCCGAGTAACGGGAACGCATCAGCTGCTCAGCAGTCAGTGCCTCCCTGGTTCCAGTTATGAGCGGCTGGCAGCACTCTTCGTATGCGCTGCCGGATCCGCACGGACAACTATTCATGATACTCTCCCTTGCCCTGCTGTTTACTAAATTTTCCCCGGGCAATCCCCGAGCTGAAAATTCAGGTTCTCTGTTAAAAGCTATGCCCCTATCTTCATGACAATCTTGCCGAAATGTTTGTCTTCTTCCATCATCCGGTGAGCATCCACCACCTGGTCAATGGTGAAAACCTGCTCAATAATCGGCACGATGCTGCGGTCGGCGAACTTTGGCAATGCCCTGCGGGTGAATTCGGCAACGATTTCTCCCTTCTCGCTGACCGGCCGGGAACGAAGCACCGAGCCGATGATCTGCTGACGTTTAACCATCATCAGCGCCAGGTTGAGCTCTGCCTTGATGCCGCTGGTGACGCCGATAATGACAAGCCTGCCCTTGTAAGCAAGGGAGTTCATGTTCGGCGCCAGGTATTTAGCGCCTATGTGGTCGAGGATCAGGTCGACACCTTTCTTGTTGGTGTAATCCTTGACGACCTCGCTGAAATCGGGTGTTTCCCGGAAATTGATCAGCAGGTCTGCGCCAACCGCCTTGACCCGGTCCATTTTCTCTGGAGATGCGGTGACAATCAGCTTAGAGCTGGGTGCCAGCGCCCGGCAGAGCTGGATACCGGCGGTGTTTACTCCACCGCCGCCGCCGTGGAGAATGGCTGTCTGGCCGTCGGCAAATTCGCCGAGAATGAAAATATTGAGGAAAGCTGTAATGTAGGACTCACAGACACAGGCTGCTTCCTCGAAGCTCATGGAATCCGGAATGCGGCATCAGGTGATTGGCATAGGCTACCGCGTATTCGGCATAGCCGCCGCCACCGACGAGGGACATGACCCGGTCGCCGACCTTCCATCCGGAAACATTCGGCCCCAGTGCCTCGATGATCCCCGATACTTCGAGACCGAGAATTTCCGAATCGCCGGGCGGTGGTGGATATTTCCCCTGTCGTTGTACCAGATCCGGGCGGTTGATGGAAGTGGCCATGACCTTTACCAGCACCTCGTTCTCTTTGGGAGCCGGTTTTTCCACCTCGCCCAGCTTGAGCACTTCAACTCCGCCAAATCCTTCAAGTAATACTGCTTTCATAAATTTCCCCCTATGTAATAATTAAGACAGCAAGGTCGGCTTTTATACTTTTTAACCCTGTTTAAAAATGCTCTTTAATAACATCCTATCCAGAAACGGTCAATGTTTTGTATACAATTGTCCCTTGTACTTATGGCACTGTTATGTTAAAAAAAGCTGCATTACCCTTCAATAAAGGAGGCACGATCATGGGCGAACAGAGTCAGGTATGTTATACCTTTGAAGCCGCCATAGAGATGGCTGTAACAATGGAAGAAGAGGGATTCCGCCATTATCTGGAGGCGATCCGCAAGGTGACCAGCAAGGGAGCCAAAGAGGTACTCAAGGATGCGGCGCTGGATGAATTGGAACATAAGCACCAGCTGGAAAAAGCCCTGTTGGAAGGCAGCATCGGAACCCAGTTGAGCCAGCCGGTAAAGACCATGAATCTGACCTATGTGCTGGCAAAAAAGGAACTGAGCCCCAATTCTGATGCCAGAGAAGCGCTGGCCTACGCCATCCACCTGGAAACCGGGTCGATAGACTTTTACAAGCGCATGTCGACAGGGTGTTCCGGGGCACCCATGGGGTCATTGTTCGAGAGTCTGCTTGCCGACGAAACTCGCCATTTGCAGTCACTGGAAGATCTCTACGAAGAACATTTCATGACCGAAAACTGAGCTGCCGGACAAGTAAAAAAAGGGACAACCACCGCGGGTCGTCCCTTTTTTGATAACTCAGCCGATCTCCACCAGCCGGATATCGAAATTCAGATTGTTCCCCGCCAAGGGATGGTTGGCATCTATGGTTACCTGATCATCGGTTACCTCGGTTATGATGACCTGAAAGGCGTTTCCGTCTTCCTGAGTCACCTCCATCTGCTGGCCAACCTCCGGCACCATGTCGGCCGGCAATTCGCTGCGCGGCACCTGGGCAACCATCTCCTCCATGCGCTCACCATAGGCCTGATCCACCGGGATGTGAACCGAGCGGGTCTCATTGATGGACATCCCCTCGACGGCTTGCTCGAAGCCGGGAATGACCTCTCCCGCGCCCAGGGTAAATTCCAGTGGCCCAGAGGGACAATCGCAGTCGCTTTCGCCGCACTCCGAAGAATCAAAAATCGAACCATCTTCAAGCTTTCCTGTGTAGTGGACCTTTACCTTGTCCCCTTTCTTTGCCAGTGTCATGTTATCCGCCTTTCCTGATGGTTTGAAAAACTGGGCGCGACAATACCAGATTACGGAGGCATTTGCCATCTCAACTTTTACTGCAATTGGGCTACTTGAGCTGGAAAGCCGCTTTCAGCAACACCTGGTATTCGCTAACCTTGCCGTCGGCCCCCACATGGCCGCGAATTTCCTCCACCTCGAACCAGGACAGATTTTCAAGGGTTTCAGCTGCTTTTTGGATCGCTGATTGGATGGCGGCCTCAATGCCATTCTTGGATACTCCGATTATCTCAATCTTTTTATAGAGCCGATCATCACCATACATGACAACCTCCCGTCTCACCGTTAGTTAGTGTTCTTCCGGAAACTCCGGATGTGACATTAGCAGTTCCTATTCATATTAATATTAACAGTTGGCGAGGGTCTGTAAAGGAATCGGACTTCACTTGACGACTGAATGGTGCTATCAATCCAAGAAATACAAAGGCCGCCACTGCCAGCGGAGCGAATAATAAATGACAGACCCGGACATGAACACAAAAGGTCGAAGTAGCGTTTTTCAGGGAATAGTAGTCAACATCGAACAGATGGAGGTCAAGGTCGGCGCCAAGGGCTGGCACACCTACCAGATCGTCCGTCATCCCTGCGGCGTCGGCATCTTGCCGCTCCACGACGACGGCACTGTGACCTTGATCCGCCAGCTGCGCCCCGCTACCGGTGGCTACACCATTGAGCTGCCGGCCGGACGCCTCTGCCCCGATGAAGATCCTGCCCATTGCGGCCGGCGCGAGCTGGTTGAGGAAACCGGTCTCTCAGCGGCCGAGCTGAAGACTCTGGGCATGATTTATTCCTCGCCCGGCTTTCTCGATGAGGTCATCCACCTTTTCCTTGCCACCGGCCTTTCCCAGGGAGTGGCGCAGCCAGAAGCCTATGAGGAGATTGAAACCGTGCGTATTCCCTTTGTTGAAGCGCTGGAGATGGCACTGGACGGCAGGATTTCCGACGGCAAGACTATTGCTGCATTATTTAGGGCCCAAAGGAGGACTTTATGATTCTAAAGGCGCTGGTAACATCAGAGTTGTCGGGTGTTCGTCTTGATGAAGCTGCCAAACAGCTCTTCCCGCAGCTTTCCAAGACGGAAATCCGCCGCATCATCGACTGGGGAGGCTGCACCATCTGCGAAAAACTGGTGCGGGTGGCCTCAAGGCCGCTCAAGGAAGGGGAACTGGTTGCCCTCGGGGTCATGGAAATAGAACGGTGCGTGGAGATCGCCTACAGAAAAGAGGAACTGCTGTTTGAGGATGCAGGCTTTATGGCGGTTAACAAGGCTGCAGGCATCAACAGCCAGCGTACCCCCTATCAACTGAAGGGTACCGTAGAATACGCTGTGGACTGCTATCTGAAGAGCATCGGCTCCAAAGAACCGGCCCGGGTCATCCACCGCCTCGACCGGGGCACCTCGGGAGTGATGTTCTTCCCCAAGGACAAGCCGGCCGCGACTTATATCTCCTTACTGCTCAAGGAAGGAAAGGTGGAAAAGGTTTACTGGGCGCTGGTGGCGGATATTCCGGACCAGGATCAATGGACGGTGGATGCGCCCATCGGCAAGCTGAACAAATTTCGCTATGGAGTCACCCTGCCCGGCCGTGAAGCACGCACCGGCTTCCGGGTCATCGCTACCGGCAAAGGCGCCACACTGATCGAAGCCCATCCTTTCACCGGCAGAACTCACCAGATCAGGGTGCATCTGACCCACAGCAACCTGCCGATCATAGGCGACAGCAGCTACGGCGGCGAGCCTGCCGCCAGGATGATGCTCCACTGCCGGTCCATGGCCTTCACCTCAAGGGAGGGCAAAAGGATTCAGGCCATCGCCTCGCCGGACGAAAGTTCCAGGGAAATTTGCCGTGAGTTCGGCATTATACGGAACAGCTGTAGGCGCGAAAAGATTCCTTGCGGGATTCTCAGACTATCGCTATATTTGCATATCTTTTTATCAAAGGAGAACGTCAAATGTTGAAAAGGCACTGACGACATCAGTAATAGCAATTGCTGCCGCGTTGATATTCAGCTTTACGGCATGGTCCGGCAGCACCGAATCACAACCGACAACAAGCCGGTACAGGCGCAAATGTCCGGCTGCGGCAAATGCAACAAGAGTAGCAAGACAAAGGCAGTGGAAACAAAGAAAACCTGTAACAAGCCAGGCTGTGACAAGCAGATGAACAATAAAGACTGTCCCGAAAGACCCAAAAGACTGTCCCCAGGACTGTCCAAAGAAGATCTGAACTGAAGCGGCAAGTTATGACAACTTGCCGCTTATCCAGTTCCAATCAGGCCATCGGCCATTTGCTGGTATGGGGATCAAATTCCGTCTCCCCAGCGCCCCCTTCACGTCTTCTCAGCACCGCCCTGACCGGCGCCCCGTCCCCATCAGCCAATTTCAGCGGCAGGCAGATCAGTTCATAATATCCCGCTGCGACCTCCTCCAGCCTGAGACCTTCCACAATCAGGACATCGTTACGCAGAAGAAGTCGATGAACAGAGCCGTCGCCGTCGTGCTTTTCGATGGACAGGGAATCTATGCCCACCAGCTTCACTCCAGCCTCCAGCAGAAACTCAGCGCCATCCTCGGTAAGATAGGCACATTCCGTTGAATAGGCTTCGCTATCGCCAGAGAAAGAATTATCGGTCTTCAGCAGCACCCGCTCCTCCCCCTTCAGAGGCAGCCGCTTCAACTGCTCCCGGCCGATTGCCTTGACACCATGCACCGCCACCACAACCGCCCTGCCAATGAGCAGCGTCAGGGGCAGCTGATCCACCGACAGGCCGTCTTCGAAGCAGTGGCGGGGGACATCGATGTGGGTGCCGCAATGACTTGAAAAGGAAAGGGCCGACACATTGGCCTCATCACCCACATCAATGCGCAGCACCGGCTCGACCTGCACCGGCGGAATCTCCTGGATAGACAGGCAGTCTGCTGGAAACGGCCATGGTGATATCGTAAATTTTCATGGTTACCTCTTTAATGCTCCGGGAAATCAAAAACACAATATACGGGCGGTGACAAAGAAAGTATACACGGCCAAGCTCCATTTGGGAATTACAGCCGCCGCCCCGGCTGGCCGGCACCGGGAATAGCATTGACAAAAGCATGCCCTTCCGGCTTAATAGTCGTTCATCAAAATCAACGCCAGAGCCGTGGAAAGGGTACACATGCCTGATAAGACCGCCATACTTCTACTGCAGATGGGAGGGCCGGACTCAATTGATGCTGTCGAGCCGTTTCTTCTCAATCTGTTTTCCGACCGGGACATCATCAAGATCGGCCCCGCCTTTCTGCAGCCGTTCATTGCCAGGCGCATCAGCCGCAAACGGGCACCCAAGGTCGAGGGCTACTACGCAAAAATTGGCGGCAAGTCGCCGATCCGGGAACTGACCGACGCCCAGGCGCGGGCCCTGGAAGCAAAGCTCGGGGATGGTTACCGCTGCTTTGTCGCCATGCGTTACTCAAAACCCAGCACCATTGACGCCCTGGCCGCCATTAAACGCGAAGGCATCTCCCGCGTCACCGCCCTGTCTCTCTACCCCCACTATTCACGGGCCACAACCGGCTCCAGCATCAATGAGCTGAAGCGGGTCCTGTCACAGGCCGGAGCGACTTTCCAGGTCAGCTATATCGACCGGTTCTATGATCATCCCCTTTATATTGAAGCACTGACGGAAAAAATTGAAGAAGCTCTGGCCGGCTTCAGCGATCGCTCCAAAGTGGCGCTGGTTTTTTCCGCCCATTCCCTGCCCCAATCCTTCATTGACAATGGTGACCCCTACCTCTCCCATATCCTGGAAACGGTACGCCTGGTCATGGAGCGGCTGGGCGATGTTGATTACCACCTTTCCTTCCAGTCCCGGGCCGGGCCGGTAAAGTGGCTGGAACCCTCAACGGAAGAAATGCTGAAAAGCCTGGCGGCCGAAGGGCGCAAAGAGCTGCTCATGGTACCCCTGTCCTTTGTCTCCGACCACATCGAGACCCTCTATGAGGTGGATATCCAGTACGGAGAAGAATCGAAACAGCTGGGCATTGAAAAATTCCGCCGCTCCCCGTCCCTTAATTCCTCGCCGCTGTTCATCGAGTGTCTGGCGGACCTGGTCAGCAAAAATCGGTAACTGGTTGATGGTGGATGGTGGATGGTAAAGGAGCGGTAGTGGATGGTAACTGAGCGGTAGCTGTTGGATGGTGGATGGGTTATGAAAGATTGTCTGATCTGTAAAAATGAATTTGATGAAGAGGAAGCGGCGCGATCGCCCTATGCCGAAGCCGGTGAATGGCTGGCCGGGGAGGTCTGGGATGATGCAGGGCAGCTCTGCCAGCAGTGCCTGGAAAACCGGGCGAGGTTGGTAATGATGTACCATAATGATTACAATACCTGAGAACTATTGCTGCAAAACAACATCTTGAATAAAAAGGGCGCGGATTTTTCGATAAGCGCAAGGCGCTTGAAGGACGACGCGGAGGCGTGGCAGCGCCACGCCGCACAAGGAGTTCCGAAAGCAACGCCGCGATTGCGGAAAAGCCACGCCCTAACCGAGAAGGGACTATATGGAACATGTAACCATAGACGGCATCAAGCTCAGCCTCGCCAATCCGGTGGAGCTGTCACTGAAATGGGTTGGCCAGGGGGAACTGCTCAAGCAGCTTTTAGCAGCGTGGATGGTCATCGATGAGCGGGACATCCCATTCAACCCCCGCCTGATCGGCAAGCCCGGGGTCGGCAAAACCACCCTCGCCTACGCCGCGGCCCGCACCCTCGAG
>CAWAFF010000025.1:0-29664 GCA_963780945.1 uncultured delta proteobacterium
ATTCGATGCGGAAGCAGTAAGTCCCTTGGATGCAGCAATCACTTCGATGCCTGAGGAGACAGTCGGCTCCTTAAACGCCTGAGCATTCATTTGTTCGATAGAAGGTGCAGGCTGTTCTTTGGGTGAGGAAGCACTCAGTTCCTTGGTTGAGAGAGCAATTAAATCTTTGGTGCGGTGAGCAGTCACTTCCTTGGTAGAGGAAGCAGCCTGTCCTCGGTATAGGGAGCAATCAATTCCCTGGATGCGGGAACAGTCACTTCCCTGGCTGAGGAAACAGTCAGTTCCTTGAAGGAATGAGCGTTCAGCTGCTCGATTGAAGGTGCAGACTGTTCTTTGGATGCGGGAGCAGTCAATTCCTTGGTAGAGGAAGCAGCCTGTCCTTCGGTAGAGGAAGCAGTCAGTATCTTGGATGCAGAAGCAGTAATTTCACCACCTGAGGAAATTGTCGGTTCTTTGAAAGACAGAGCGTTCGGTTGCTCGACAGAAGGTGCAGGCTGTTCTTTGGATGAGGAAGCAGCCAGTTGCTCGGCAGAGGAAGCAGGTTGTTGTTTGGGTGCGGAAGCAGTCAACTCATTGGTAGAGGAGGCAGCCTGTCCCTCGTTTAAGGAAACAGGCTTTTCCTTGGATGCAGAAGCAGTCACTTCCCTGCCTGAGGAAACAGTCGGTTCCTTGGAAGGAGTGAGCGTTCGGTTGCTCGACAGAAGGTGCAGGATGTTCTTTAGGTGAGGAATCAAACAGTTTTTCGGATGAGAACGCAATCAGTTCCTTGGTACGGAAGCAATCTGTTCCTTGGTATGAGGGAGCATTTAATCCTTTGGATGCGGGAACAGTCGGTTCCTTATAAGAGGAGGCGCCCATTCCCGCAGACGGTGCAGGCTGTTCCTTGAATGAAGATGCAACCTCTTTTCTCGCTATAGGAAGCAGTCAGTTCCTTGGATGCAGAAGCAGTCACTCCGGCTGAGGAAACAGTCGGTTCTTTGAAGGACTGAGCGTTCAGCTGCTCGACAGAAGGTGCAGGCTGTTCTTTGGGTGAGGAAGCAATTAATTCTTCGGAGCGGGTAGCAGGCAGTATCCTTGGTAGAGGAAGCAGCCTTTCCCTCGGTATTGGTGGCAGTTTGTTCATTGAATGAAGAAGCATCCTGTTTTTCGACAGAGGGACCAGTCACTTTATTGGATGCGGAAGCAGTCACTTCCCTGGCTGAGGAAACAGTCGGTTCCTGGAAAGGCTGAGCCTTCGGTTGCTCGACAGAAGGCTCAGGCTGTTCTTTGGGTGAGGAAGCAGTCGGTTGCTTGGCAGAGGGAGCAGTCAGTTCCCTGGATGCAGAAACAATCACTTCGCCGAATGAGAGAACAGTCTGTTCTTTGAAAGAAGGATTATTCTGATGCTCGATAGAGGGAGCAGGCTGTTCCTTGGTAGAGGACGCAACTTGTAATTCAGTATAGGAAGCAGGCTTTCCATTCGATGCGGAAGCAGTAAGTCCCTTGGATGCAGCAATCACTTCGATGCCTGAGGAGACAGTCGGCTCCTTAAACGCCTGAGCATTCATTTGATCGGTAGAAGGTGCAGCCTGTTCTTTGGGTGCGTGAGCAGTCAATTCCTTGGTAGAGGAAGCAGTCAGTTCACTGACTGAGGAAACAGCTGTTCCTTGAAGGACGGAGCGTTCGGTTGCTCGGCAGAAGGATCAGGCTGTTCTTTGGGTAAGGAGGCACTCAGATCGACGGTAGAGGAATCACTCACTTCGTCGATATTTGTGACAGGCTGATCCTTGGAGGAGGAAGCAGCCAGTTGCTCAGGAGAGGGAGCAGGGTGGCCCTTCCCCGATCCTTCAGGCAATTTAACGAGAGCGGTTGAATTCTCCTGTATAGAATCAGACAAGTCTGTTCCTGCTTGTAAAACCATGCTCATGGCAATGATAACGGCAACTGTTTTTTTGTTCATAAGAAACACCTTTGAAATCAACAGAAAATTGTCGAATGATACATCATTTAAATGGTTAGGTGCAATGTTTAACACTTCTAAAATGGCTTTTGTGTAACTAAGTGCGCCGGGTGAATATATCTTAAAGCTTATTCAGCACTGGTTAATAATCAGAAAATTGTCCGGTCCGGATGATGTTAAAAATGTTGACAGCAAGCCCAGCATCAGGTATTAGATTTGGGATTATTCGCTTCAAATGAAAACAAGGAGGAGCAATGAAAGTAATAAATAGTAAATGGTTATCATCAGTATGCGCATTACTTGCAGTTTTTCTCATGGCAAGTATGGCGTGCGCTGCCCCGGGACAGGAAAAGGCCACCTTAAACAGCGCAGACTGCGTTAAATGCCATGCGCAAGCCCCAGCTGATATTGCAGCAAACGGCATGGCACACAAGACCAATGTCACCTGTCAGGATTGTCACGCCGGTCATCCGCCGACGGTAAAGAAAATCATTCCTGCCTGCAGCCAGTGTCACGAGGGTAAACCTCATTTCTCACTCAGTGGATGCAGTTCTTGCCACTCAAATCCGCATACCCCCAAGGTGATCAAATTCGGTAACAATGTAACCGATCCGTGCCTCACCTGCCATACTCCACAGATTGATAAATTGCGCAAGAACAAGAGCAAGCACACTGCCCTTGCCTGTTCCTTCTGCCATAATCTCCATGGCAAGATACCCGATTGTACCCAATGCCATAAACCACACTCAGCAGAGATGGGGCAGCCGGATTGTAAAAAGTGCCATCAGGCTCACATGCCTCTATCGGTAACCTATGGTGCCGAAACCCAGTCGAAACTTTGCGCTTCTTGTCATAAGAAAGCTTTCGATCTCTTGATGGCCAGCACCTCCAAACATAAATCAGTACTGTGCGTTACCTGCCATCAGACAAAACACAAGATGGTTCCCAAGTGCCAGGACTGCCACGGTATGCCTCACCCAGCCGGCATGATGGCCAAGTTCCCGAAATGCAGCCAATGCCACAACATTGCCCATGACCTGAACCACTGGTCGGCAGATACAAGCCCAGAAGGCGCTGCACAAGGAGCCAAAAAAGCAGTCATCAAGAAAAAGTGATGCATAATTTCTGCTTAATTTGAGTCTTTCCAAAAAGAAGGCCGGCTAATCATGCCGGCCTTCTTTCTTCTGGTTCCACATTTCCACCTTCGGCAGTTGAATGTTTTAATTTTTGCTTTATACTTTATTCATTTTCATCCATTAAGGAGTAACTCAAATGGTCGTCATTGGTATCTCCGTGACTGTAATGGCATTAACGATGGTGGTATTGGCCTGCTTTATGATTCCGGCTTTCATTGAAATTCGAAAAACTGCTGTTTCGTCGAGGGAGTTCCTAGCTTGTGTCGAAAAAGACATAAAGCCCGTCCTCCATAACCTGCAAGAGACACTGAACGACCTGAAAATAATTACTGAAGAGGCATCAAGTAAGATTGAAGATGTTGGACTTTTCATGGAAGAGCTTGGAAATGCAGGCCGTACCATGCGTACCATAAATACCGTTGTTGGCGGAGTGACAGGTCTTATGGCCAAGTCCTCCGTGTGGATGACCGGCGCCAAGGTTGCCGGAAAACTGGTGGTTGATAATATTATAAAAAAAAGGGGGTAACAGTATGTCGGATGAAGATCAGGGTATAAGTGCAGGAACGGTGATTCTTTCCTTTCTTGCTGGAGCAGCGGTGGGTGCAGGGGCAGCATTGCTGCTGGCCCCCAAAACCGGGGAAGAACTGCGGGCGACCATCAAGGATCTGGCTGATGATGCTGTGGACAAGATAAAAGAGTATGCTTCCGAGGCACAGGACAAAATAAGATCGTCCTATGAAGAAGGCAAAGATATGGTCATGGAGAAGAAATCGATTCTTTCCTCCGCAATAGAAGCTGGAAAAGAAGCCATGGAACGGGAAAAAGAAAAGTATAAAGAAGTGTAGCCTGCATCGCACTAAAAGCCCACTGTCTTCAGTGGGCTTTTTTATCCACCTGACTGCCCTCCATTCCCTCTAACGATCGGCCGATAATGAAAAAAGCCGCTGACATAATATCTTTTTTTTCAAAAGATCTGTGGGACCTTAATCCTGATGCCTACCGCGGCATCAAGCAACATGGAGTGAGGTATCTGCAGATCACGACCCTGGTGCTTAAAAATTTCTGGGATGACAATTGCCTTCTGCGTGCTTCTGCTCTTTCTTTCACCACCATACTTTCCATAGTTCCTCTCTTTGCACTTACTTTTGCGGTCCTCAAGGGTTTTGATGTTCAAAACAAGATCGAGCCTTACCTACTTGAACAGGTAGCGGCGGGTTCCGAGGAGATTGTCGACAATATCATCACCTACATCAACAACACCAACATGACCTCCATGGGAGCCATCGGCCTGGCTACACTCATAGTTACGGCCATCATGCTGCTGGGCAATATCGAGGAAGCCTTCAACGTCATATGGGGGGTCAAAGGGACCAGGAGCTTGCATCGTAAATTCAGTGATTACCTGAGCGTGCTCCTCAGCGGCCCGATACTTATGCTGGCGGCAATCAGCATAACCACAACCTTGCAAAGTCAGTCAATTGTGAGATGGCTTCTGCAGACCAGCTACCTGGGGGATCTGCTGCTTTTATTTTTTCGCCTCGCTCCCTATGTGAGCGTCTGGCTGGCCCTGTTTTTTCTCTACATCTTCCTTCCAAATACCAAGGTCAGGGCGAAGTCCGCCATGATCGGCGGAATCCTTGCCGGCACTGTCTGGCAGCTAGCCCAATGGGGTTATCTATATTTTCAGGTTGGAGTCGGCAAGTACAACGCAATATATGGTACCATGGCAGTGCTTCCAATCTTCATGGTCTGGATCTATACCAGTTGGGCCATTGTCCTGTTTGGTGTTGAAGTGGTGTCCGCCCACCAGAACATCAAAACTTTCCGCCATGAATTCCGTACTCCACAGCTCAGTAACGCCATGATAGAGCTTCTTTCGTTGTCGATTCTTCAAGAAATTGCCACGGCTTTCCATTATGGGACCCCCCCCCTGACCAAAGAGCGCCTGGCCGAAATCCTGGGCATACCGGTCAGGATGACAAAGGAACTCCTTGTTCAATTGATGGAATTGGGATTCGTCATCAGAGCAGATGGCGAAAAAGCCTCGTACCACCCGGCCCGGGAGCTTGATCAGGTTTCAGTCAATGATGTGCTGGCAGGACTCAAAAGTTATGGCAATCGCGTCTGGATTGAACAGATAGCTCGACAGGAGGAGCTTTCCCATGATATATTAAACAGGGCCAATGATGCTGCGGAAGCCGCCCTCTCCGGTTTGACCCTGAAAGATCTCATCTCGCCCCATGGTAAACTGTGATTAACCTAGTTATTTTAACCAAATAACCCGGCCGCGACGTTGACAAAACTGAGGCGATTGAATATAGTTACCAGATTGTCAAACTGCTTCATTATTATAAATAGATTTTAAAGAAGTGACCATGCGAGACTTTAAACACATCTCCAGAAAAAAGAAGCTGCCTCGCCTTAATCTCCTTAAAAAGCAGGATACCTCTGCATCCGATTTAGCCACTACACGGGAAAAACCAGCGCCTGAGAAAAAAAGTCTTCGTCTGGTTCTGCCAATCATAGCGTTGCTGCTTGCCATTTATCCGGTTTTCAACCTGCTTATCTCTGCTAAAACCGCTAGTTCCAGCGTCGACAAAGGCAGTTTATCACAGAAGGCGGATATCTATAAAGAACTGGATAACTGGGAAGCCTTTCAGCTGGCAGCAGACATATTGCCTTCTTCCCGCATGGAAAACGACCGCCTCACGGCCGCGTTGCCCGATGGCGGCACTGTTGTCTACGCCATCGATGAACATCTGCAAAGCCGGGTTACGAAGTTAATGGAAGACTACAAGTTGCCATATGGCGCTTTCGTTGCCATAGAGCCTAAAACCGGCAGAATCCTGGCACTCGCCAGTCGTTCCAACCTAAACCCCTCCTGGGAAAAAAATTCCTGTTATAATCTCTATCCCATGGCTTCTCTTTTTAAAATTATTACTGCCACTGCTGCTCTGGAGCAGAAAAAGGTCTCACCAGAAACCATATTCCCGTTTAACGGCAGGCTTACTTCTGAAAACCCAAAATACTGGTTCGTGAAACCAAACAGAAGGAACCTGGAGATGCCCTTGTCCCTTGCCATGGGTAAATCAGTCAACCCGGTTTTCGGTAGACTGGCCAGTGATGTGGTAGGCAAAGACTCTCTGATCTCCTGCGCCGAACGTTTTGGTTTTAATCAGCTTCTGTTTCCGGGCACCCTGATTACGCCCAGCAGAGCAGCAGTACCTCAGACAGACAGCGACTTGAAATTAATGGGAGCCGGGCTCGGTCGGGAAGTAAAAATTTCACCCCTTCACGCTGCCGCTGTCATGGCCGCCATTGCCAATGGGGGCCTGATGATGGCGCCGGCGCTGGTTCAGGAAGTTAAGAATCCTCAGGGTAATGTAGTTTACAGCCATCTGCCACAGCAGTTGAAGCGCTTGATGGCTCCTGAAATAACCAGCCAATTATCCAGAATGCTCTCGACCACGGTCAACAGCGGCACTTCCCGACGAGCCTTCCATGACAATAGAGGCAGACCAATGTTGGCTTCGGTCAATATCGCGGCCAAGACTGGCTCCATAAATGGAACCGACCCAGCTGGTCACTACAGCTGGTTTGCAGCCTATGCCCCCATTGAGGACCCACAGATTGCCCTGGTAGCCCTGGTTATAAATCAGAGTAAATGGCGGATTAAGGCTTCACATATGGGCGAAAAGGCATTGGAAGCATTTTTTAAAGAATAGGTTTCCAGTGGATGCCATTATGGAATGCTTGGGATGCGGGACATGCTGTGTTGCACCAGACATAAAAACCCTGGAAAAGCCCATTGGCGTTCGCTGCGTCTTTCTCAATACCAGCCAGAGCTGCACCCGTTATGAAACGCGTCCAGCCGTCTGCCGCGGCTACCGCCCCGATGAAATCTGTCGTCTGATAGCTGCCGCGACATTGGAAGAACGGGTTGCAAAGTATCTAAAGCTGTTCGACCTGAAGTAATGGTCAGGTTTCTACTGAAAGGTCTTCAATGACAGGCCGCCGTCCAGCCATTCCCCATAGGAATACTGGGTGATCCAGTCCCCCAGGGAAAGCAGCGTCTTCTCACCGTTAGGGCCGGATGTCTCCAGGAACGGCATGTGAAAATGGCCCGCTACGACAACATCGCACCCCTGGCCAAACTTGTCGAAGGCAAAGCGCCTGATGATGTCGGGATAATTCCACTTCATTTTACGAAAGTGGTGTTTCCCGCTGCTTTGGCGGGACATGCGATTGGCAATGAAAGACGTCAGTGCCACCGGCACCAGAGGAATTAAAATTCTGCTGAAGCGATTGTGCAGCATGACTCGAAGCAGGCGATAGCTGTAGTCCCTGTGGTTAATCTGATCGCCATGGCAAAGGAAGACCTGCTTCCCGTCAAGGGTTAAGACTGCCGGGCCGGGATAAACCTTAGCCTTGAGTTTTTCGGTAAAGCAGGGCCCCATGTGGAAGTCATGGTTTCCCTCGAAATACACGATGCGCGTCCCGCTGGCGACCAGTTTGCGCAACTGTTCCAGCACAGGGCCATAGTTGGGGAAGGCGAGCCGGCCATATCCGACCCAGAACTCAAAAAGGTCGCCCAGAATAAAGAGAGTGTCCGTATTCCCTTCAAGACCGGAGAGGAAACTGAGCAGCGTGCGGTAATTTTCGTCGGTTTCGTTCCTGAGATGGGCATCAGCAATAAATATCTTGCGCATTGGCGAACTATATATTAATCAGCCGCTCCCGGGCAAGACTAACTCTTGTCCGGAGCGAGCTACAATATCCCCTTTCAAGGAGCCTTCAGATGGGCGTTATGCGGGATATGGAAATTGTTTGGGATGATCTGCTGGATGCCTTTGAAAATCCGGACCCTGAAATGGTCTATTTTCTTGATCGCCAGACCGGCGAGGTGTTTTATGTCCCCAGCGACTATGAGGACGACGCCTTCTGGGATGATATTGAAGCCGATCAGGAGCGCTACCTCCTCATCCCCTGTTTTGATTACGATCAGGAACGGCAGCTTCTGCATGAATTCATCAAGGGAGTTACCAACGAACGGCTTAAGGGTGTTCTAAACAGATCCTTTATTGGCAAAAGCCCCTATGGCAGACTTGATGATATCCTTTCATTTTATCCTGAGGAACAGGAGCGACTGAAGTCCATCAAGGAACAACTTCTGGCCACCAGAGTCGGCCAATGGCTTGAGGAGCACGATATCTATCCATCCGAGGAGCCCTTTTGAGTTACTCCGTATATTTCCGTCCTGCAACACTAAATTGGCAAGAGCGCCCATGTCGCATCAACAAACCATTTCAAGCAGAGCAATAACAACCATCATCACCATAGCTGCAGTCATTGCTGCCGGATATGCGCTTCGCCATACCGTGTCCTGCTTTCTTCTCTCCTTTGTCATTGCCTACCTGGTGGACCCGTTTGTTGTCGCCCTGGAACGAAGGAAGCTCAACCGCACCTGCGGTATCGTCACTCTCTACCTGTTATTCGCCCTTTTTCTCATCTTCTGCATAATGTTCATTCTCCCAAATGTTTCTCTCGCCTGGGAATCGCTGCTCAGGGAACTGCCCCGACATGTTCAAAAGGGGAAAGAATTGATCCTTGGCGGCAAAGGCCAATTACAACCGGTCTTTGGCAATGCCGAGTGGATGTGGTTGATGGAAACCCTTTGGACGAACATGGATAAACTCTACGAGAAACTCAGTGCGGGGGTTTATGCTGCGGCCGCCAACATGGTCTTTAATCTTTTCAACCTGATCCTTTCGCCGATCCTGGTCTTTTTCATGCTCTATTACAAGCAGAGCATTATCAGCGAGATCGTTGACTGGCTCCCAACTGAACGGAAAGACACCTTCTGCGACCTTGGCAGGGACATCAACCGTAGCGTCGGTGGTTATATACGGGGCCAATTGATAGTTTCGCTGATTGTTGCCGTTCTCTCCAGTATAGCACTGCTTTACCTCGGTATAGATTACGCCATTCTCAATGGCGTTTTTGCCGGCCTCGCCTCCATACTTCCCTTCATTGGCGTTATCCTGGCGACGCTGCCACCACTTTTCTTTGCCTACGTGGAATTCCAGAGCGGGCTCATGCTTTTTAAAGTGGCGGCCTCATTTGCCGTCATCTACTTTCTCGAAGGCTATGTGGTAAAACCACTGGTGTTCCAAGAATCAATGGATCTTAATCCCCTCTTCACCATCATTGTCGTCATGGCCTTTGGAGAAATGCTCGGTTTCTGGGGAATCATTCTCGCTATCCCTATTGCAGCTGCCTTCAAGATCATTTCTGCACAGTTACGACGGGACAGCTTTGTCCGGGGAACTTGACAATGGCGGCACAGAAACAGGCAGACTTTCTATTTCACATTCTGGTTGCAGCGTTATTTATTCTGCTGCTGTCAGGCTACTTCATGCGCCATACCCTATCCGCATGTCTGACATCCCTGGTGCTGGCCTATCTCCTTAACCCTCTCTTGAAATACCTCGAAGGGCGAGGCCTCAGCAGAATTGCAGCGCTTTCCCTTCTCTATGCAATTTTGTCGGCGATTGTGGCAGTTGCCACGTTTTTACTCGTTCCCTATCTGGGGCAACAGTTACATACCCTGAACAAGGCCCTCCCTTATTACATGCAGAATGTGGAAAGCGAGGTTACAAAATGGCAGGTAAACCTGGCCTCCTATTACAGTGGGGAGGAGGGCATCTGGCTTTTGGAACGGGGCAAGGAATCTCTGGACAGGCTGATCGAAACTCTTTCAGGCATGGGCTATAATCGCCTCACCGCACTGCTTTATGCAATATTTAACCTGGTGCTTGCCCCTATCCTGGTTTTTTTCATGCTTCTTTACAAGCAGCACAGCAAGGATCTGCTCAAGAGGCTCATCCCTCTAGGGCACCGACGGCAGATGATAGAATTGGGCAGAAGAATCAATCGCTCCCTGGAAGGCTTCATCATCGGCATGTTCATTGACAGCTTACTGGTCGGACTCCTGACTGCCCTGGCTTTGTGGATGGTGGGGATTCAATTCGCGGCGCTGAACGGCGTCCTGGCAGGCTTTGCATCCATTGTTCCCTTTGTGGGAGCAGCAGTAGCTGTCATCCCACCGGCATTGATCGGCTATGCCCAGACCGGTGACATCTTCATTATCGCCAAGGTCTGTGGGCTCTATTTTCTCATCAACGTCATCATTGAAGGCAACCTGATCAAGCCGCTGATCATGAGGCACACGCTCCGGCTCAATCCGTTGGTGGTTGTTTTTGCGGTAATGGCCATGGGTGAATTGATGGGATTCTGGGGGATAGTGCTTGCCATTCCGTTGGCCGCTGTGTTGAAAATTTGCGCCAGCGAGTTCAAGAACAGAGAAAAGGATGATGAGAAGCTGGTTAATTCACAGGGGGAACGGGCCCTGGAATGACGAATCTATCCCTTTTTCTCATGGCATCCGTTCTTCTTACCCTGGCACCCGGTCCAGACAATATCTATGTCCTTACCCGCGGCATTGCACAGGGTAGAAATGCTGCCCTGGCCGCCGCGCTTGGATTCACCTCCGGGCTCGTCGGCCACACCATGGTGGTGGCTTTCGGCCTGGCCGCCATTATCCGCTCTTCCGCCCTGCTCTTCGGGCTGATCAAGTTTGCCGGCGCAGGCTACCTGCTTTACCTTGGATACCGCACACTGCGCAACCGCGAGCCGCTTTTGGCCGGTGAATCAGGCCAGGAATTCATCGGCCTGCGCCGTGTTTACTGGCAGAGCGTCATTACCAATCTACTCAACCCCAAGGTCTCACTGTTCTTTCTCTCATTCCTGCCCCAATTCGTCAACCCGCAGGCGGGTCATCCCGAACTCCAGGCCCTGCTCCTTGGCGGTATCTTCATGGCGGAAACCCTGGTAATATTTGTCTTGATTGCCCTTTGCTCAGGCAATCTGGGAAACTGGTTGAGAACCCGGCCTGCCGTCAGCCGCCACCTGAACAGTGCAGCAGGCATCACCTTTATCGGCATCGGCCTTCGTCTGGCCATATCCGAACGCGGCATCTGACTGGAGGATCATTAACAGTGAGTTCGATAAAACTTCGCCTTTTTATGGACATGGCCATTATTTTGTTGATGGCTGCAGCAATTGGCCTCGGCCTTAACCACAGGCTGCTTCGGGATGTGCTGGCTGGCATGCCTGTGCAAAAAACAACACAGGCGTCACAGCCTGCAACGACTACCACCACCCCTCTGCCCATCGGTCTGCTGCAGGCAAAAGAACTGTTCGACCGTCAGGAGGCAACCTTTGTCGATGCAAGAGACAGGGCAACCTATGCCGAGGCGCATATAAAAGGGGCGTTATCATTACCCCTTGCCGAGTTTGATGCCGGCATCGGGCCGTTCAAAGCCAGAGTGAAGCCAGAGGCAACCATTGTTGTCTATTGCAACGGCTTCGACTGTCATGACAGCATTGACCTGGGAGAAAGGCTGATCAAAGCAGGCTACGGGAACGTCTATGTCTTTTTAGGGGGCTTTCCGGAATGGAAGGATGCGGGCTACGCCCTTGGGGGCAAATTATGAACCTGATCGGCAAACACCTGTTCAGCATTGTCCGTGTTGCACTGGGCACCATCTTCGTTTATGCAGGGGCGCTTAAAGCAAATGATCCCATTGTCTTCGCCGGCAACATCGCCGCCTACGATCTGCTGCCCTATGCCGCCAATTATTTTGCAGCAGCAATCCTTCCCTGGCTGGAGATCTGCTGTGGGCTGCTGCTGGTTATCGGCTGGCGGGTAAAGGCAGCGGCAGCGTTGGTGATTCTGCTCAACATCGTTTTTATGGTCGCCCTGGGCACAGTAATGGCCAAGGGACTCGATATCGACTGCGGCTGCTTCAAGCAGACAGGGGGCAGCAAGACCACGGCTCTACAGGCCCTGCTGCGGGATGCAGTGTTGCTGGCAATGGCAATTGTCACCTACATCAAGGGCGCAGACCGGTCATTCCGCAGATGATGCCTCGCCCCTTGCACCATCCAGAGAAATAGGCTAAGATGGCCAGGCTTTCTCATTAATACCCCAGGAGTTCCCAGTGACAACCGAAATAGCGCTTATCCTCGGCGCTTATCTGCTAGGATCAATACCAACCGGGCTTCTGCTTGCCAAAGCCTTCGGTGTCAATATTCGTGAAGCAGGCAGCGGCAATATCGGCGCCACCAATGTTTACCGCACCTTGGGTCGGAGAGTCGGCATCATGACTCTCGTTGGTGACTGCCTGAAAGGCCTGATCCCGGTACTTATCGCCCGCCAGCTGCAGCTCCCGGAAATATGGCTTGCCGCAGCGGGTTTGGCTGCCTTCCTTGGCCATGTCTACACCATTTTCCTCGGCTTCAAGGGGGGAAAAGGAGTGGCCACCGCCCTTGGTGTCTTTCTCGGCATATCGCCTTACTCAGTACTGGCAGCGCTGTTAATTTTCGTGCTGACGCTCGTCAAGTGGCGCTATGTTTCTCTCGCCTCCATCATCGCAGCAGCTGCCATGCCTTTGCTAATCGCCCTCGTTGAAAAAAAGGCGCTGCTCATCGCCATGTCGGTGGTAATAGCAGCCCTCGTTATTTATAAGCACCGGGAAAACATTCGGCGACTAAGAAGCGGCACAGAAAACGCCTTCAAGTGCTGAGATCGCCGGGACAGATACCGGAACAACACCAAAATAATACAGGTGCAGGTATAGACTTTCTGGTTTACCAGGCACTGGCGTAGATCTGGCACGGCTCCTGCCATTGGAACGGCAGGTCGAGTTAGAACTGAAATTAGCAGCCAAAGAAAAAGGCAACCGTCATGGTTGCCTTTTTTGTGCGTTATCATCGTTAAGCGTTACAACCAGTCTCCTGAGGCCCGATCAGACGAAAATGCCCTCTACAGCCCTCCGCCGTGCACCTGCGCGGGAGGCGCCACGGAACTCTGCTGATCACGGTAGAGGATTACGTTGACCCGGTCTCGGTCCCGGCCGAACTCAAAGTTGAGGTTGTGCTCGTAGGCCATTCTCGCCACGGGCTCCAACTGCCCCACATCCCGAAGCCTGAACAGAATTCGATTGCCCTTACCCAGATATTCCAGGAAGCTGGAAGTGACCTCGAACTCGATGGGGCTCCATTCACGGCTCAGATCAGCCACCCCCATTTCAGTGCCGACGACAGTCAGCTCACTCAGAGTGATCCGCCGCGGCGAGCCCCCCGCATCGGGTACACTGGCGTCGAGTTCCGTCGCTGCAGCTAGCTGCGACTCCAGGGGTTGAACAGCGATCACCATTCCTGCCGCCACCGTGGCATTGCTGAACCGGTCAATCAGGATGAAAGAGCCGGTTTCCCTGTTCTGCCGGTAAGGATCGAAGGCAACCGGGCGGTCCAGCTCCAGGCGGACGACGCCGATCTCGTTCAGCCCCAGTGCTGGGAGCTGTTTCTGCTCCAGGGTGTTGACATCCACCGCATACTGTACACGGGTGACTCGACCAGGAGTCACGGCAGAGGCTGTCTTCACCAGGTAGACCTGTCCCGGCTGTAGGGGCTCGTCGTGCATCCAGACCAGGTGCGCTTCCGGGTGCCGGGAAAGGCGCGGCGGAGCTTCGGTCGCCGCCAGGAGATCTCCCCGGCTGATGTCGATCTCGTCGGAGAGGGTAAGGGTCACTGCCTGGCCGGCCACGGCTTCCGGAAGATCGCCGTTCATGGTGACGATGCGGGCCACCTTGCTGGTGCGGCCACTTGATGCGACCTGGAGTACGTCCCCCGGTCGGATTGTGCCGGCGGCGATGGTGCCGCAAAAGCCGCGGAAGTCGAGATGGGGGCGGTTCACCCACTGCACCGGCATGCGGAACGGCTGATTTTTGGCATCATCCTCCACCTGGACAGTTTCCAGGTACTTCATCAGGGTCGGGCCGTCATACCAGGGGGTGTTGTCGCTGGGCTCGATCATGTTGTCGCCGTTCAGGGCCGAGAGGGGGATGGCGGTGATGGAGGCAAAGCCGAGGGGAGCGGCAAAGCGCCGGTAATCCTCCACGATCGACTCGAACTGCTTGCGGTCGAACTCGATCAGGTCCATCTTGTTGATCGCCAGCACGACGTGGCGGATGCCGACCAGCGAGACGAGATAGCTGTGGCGCCGGGTCTGGGTCAGGAGCCCCTTGCGGGCATCGACGAGGATCACGGCGACCTCGGCGGTGGAGGCGCCGGTGACCATGTTGCGGGTATACTGCTCGTGGCCGGGGGTGTCGGCGACGATGAACTTGCGCTTGTCGGTGGAGAAGAAGCGGTAGGCGACATCGATGGTGATCCCCTGCTCCCGCTCGGCCTGCAGGCCGTCCAGAGCAGGGCGTAGTCGATGGCGCCCCCTGGGTGCCGACCTTCTTGCTGTCCACTTCCAGGGCGGCGAGCTGGTCCTCGAAGACCATCTTCGAGTCCCACAGCAGCCGCCCGATCAGGGTGCTCTTGCCGTCATCGACGCTGCCGCAGGTGATGAAGCGCAGCAGCGACTTCTCTTCCTGGCTCTTGAGATAGGCGAGAATATCTTTGTCGATCAGATCCGATTGATGTGCCATAAATTTTTCCTATCGAAAGCGATTTTTTGTCCTGGCAAGGCTGTCGAGAGTGGGCGGAGACGTAGCAGCGCTACGTCGCACGATGCAGCCGAAGACTTACGCCGCCAGGGCGGAAAAGCTGCTTCCTAGAAATATCCCTCTTGTTTCTTCTTTTCCATCGAACCCGCCTGATCATGGTCGATCAGCCGCCCCTGCCGCTCGGAGGTGCGGGTGAGGAGCATCTCCTGGATGATCTGCGGGAGGGTGTCGGCGGTGGATTCGACGGCGCCGGTCAGTGGATAGCAGCCCAGGGTGCGGAAGCGCACCGACTTGTACTGCACCTCTTCGCCGGGCTGCAGCTCCAGGCGGTCATCATCCACCATGATCAGCATGCCGTCCCGCTCCACCACCGGCCGCACGGCGGCGTAGTAGAGCGGCACGATCGGGATGTTCTCCAGGTGGATGTACTGCCAGACGTCCAGCTCGGTCCAGTTGGAGATCGGGAAGACGCGGATGCTCTCGCCAGGCTTGACCCGGGTGTTGTACAGGTTCCAGAGCTCCGGGCGCTGGCTCTTCGGGTCCCAGCGGTGGTTGGCGCTGCGGAAGGAGAAGATCCGCTCCTTGGCCCGGGATTTTTCCTCGTCCCGGCGGGCGCCGCCGAAGGCGGCATCAAACTTGTACTTGTCGAGCGCCTGCTTCAGCCCCTCGGTCTTCATGACATCGGTGTAGAGCGCCGAACCGTGGGTGAAGGGGGAAACCCCGCGGCTTGCCCCTTCTTCGTTGACATGGACGATCAGGTCGAGCCCGCATTCCGCGGCCATCCGGTCGCGGAACTGGATCATCTCGCGGAATTTCCAGGTGGTGTCCACGTGCAGGAGCGGAAAGGGGGGCGGCGCCGGATAAAAGGCCTTGCGTGCCAGATGCAGCATGACCGCCGAGTCCTTGCCGATGGAGTAGAGCATCACCGGATTCTCGAACTCGGCGACCACTTCGCGGATGATGTGGATGCTTTCGGCTTCAAGCTGCTGCAGATGGGTAAGGGTGTTGCTCATGGGTCTTGCTCCTTTTCATAACTCCCCCTGTCCCCCTCTTGTCTCAAGAGGGGAACGAACTGGAAGCTGCCGGCAACAGTTCCGCCATCGTATAACCTCTGCGTCCCTCCCCTTAGTTTAAGGGGAGGACAGGAGGGGTTACGATCATCTTCTATGCAGTCCGCACTCTTTATGCTCTGGGTTCTCCCACCACCATCTTCCTGCTCGGGCATGTTCCCCCGGTGCCACCGGCCTGGTGCAGGGGGCGCAGCCGATGGAAGGATAACCCTGGCTGTGCAGGCGATTGGTGGGAATCCGCCTGAATTTGGCGTAGGACCAGACCTGTTCTTCCGTCCATTCCAGAAGCGGGTTTACTTTCAGAATGCCGCCGTTGGCTGCATCGACCTCGATGGGGGCCAAATCAGTACGGGTCATGCTCTGCTCTCGCCGCAGGCCGGTGATCCAGCCATTCAGCCCTTGCAATGCCCTGCCCAGCGGCTCCACCTTGCGGATATGGCAGCATTCGTGGCGGTTTTCAAGCGATTCCCGGAAGGAGAAAGTTCCTTTTTCCCGCAGAAGCTGCTCCACCGCCTCATGGCGCGGATAGTACCAGTCCAGCTTGATTCGGTAACGCTCCATGATGGCATCGGCCACCTCGTAGGTCTCTTCGTGGAGACGACCAGTGTCCAGGGCAAAGACGCGTAGCGGCAGGGCCAGAGCCTGAGCCATGTCGATAATCACCACGTCTTCCACGGAAAACGAGCAGGCCAAGGCGATGTTGCCGCCGGTGGCGTTAAAGCCGGTTTTGAGGATCTCTTCCGGGGTAGCGTCTGCTGGTATTGAGGGAAGTTTCTTCATGTTTTATCCTTCTATGAGTGACTTTGTTTGCCGCAGCCGGATTTGCGGCAGGTTCGGCCCGGCCCGACGAGGCGCCCGCAGGCGTAGCAGCGCTACGTCGAGGAGCAGCCGAGGAGGAAGCGGGTCGAAGATGCCGTGAAGACAACTGCGGGTCAGGTCTTTAGTCCCAAAAGCGGCCAGATGAACATGACCGAACCGAGGAACAACAGCCAGGAAATGACCATGATGATCAGACCGGAAACAATGATATTACGGCTGCTCAAGAAACCCGATGCATAGGCAATGGCCGTAGCCGGGGTACCCATGGGCAGACAATAGGCCAGACCCGCAGGAAGCGCTATGGAAAGGGTCATTACCTTTGGGTCCATCCCCATATTCTTTGCCAGCCCCATGCCGATCGGCATGAGGATCGCCACCACCGCCGCATGGCTGATACACTCAGTAAGGACAATGGAAACCAGTGAGATGACGGCAATGGCCACCAGCGGCGATTGGGCAAAAAAGCCGAGGCCCTTGTTGACCAGCCACAAAGCGGCGCCGGTCTTTTCCAGGGCGGAGGCCAAGGCGATCGAGCCTCCATACATGAGAACAATCCCCCAGTTGACGTACTCTTCGATCTTTTGCCATGAAACGACGCGAAAGGTGAAAAGCACAGCTGTCCCCAGGATGGCAATGGCCGCCAGACCGGTTTTCTCGCCGAAAAATTATCCAGCAGGAAATAGTCACCACCATAACCACTGCCGTTATTAGCTCATCATAGCTCAGCCTGCCAATTTCCAGACGTTTGCTGTTGAGGAACTTAAGCCCGTCATCGACGCTGGCCAGGTCCGGAGGAAAAAACCGATGCAGTATCAGGAAGCCGATAAAAAGGAGCGGCAAGACAATCATGCAGGCGGCAAAGGTCCATTCCATGAAGCCAAAGGTGAGGCCGGTATTTTCCCTGAGCATTCCCGCCGCCAGGGGGGCCCGGGCTCCGCCGAGGAAGGTGGCAATGCCGCCGATGATACAACCCCAGGCGATGGACATGAAGATGAGCCTGCCATAGCTGCTTGTCCCTTTCTCCAGTTTTAGAGCGTTGGCAATCTCTGCAACCACCGGAAACATCATGGCGGCTACGGCATGTTCGCTCATCACAAAGGAAAGAAAGGCCGAGAGGAGAAAAATGGTTAAAGCAAGTCTTGTTGGCGTTTTGCCGAAACGGACCATCATGGCCCTGGCCAATCGGGCGGAAAGTCCGGTTCCGGTCATGGCCGCAGCCAAGATAAAAGCGCCAAGTATAAAAAAAACGGCCTCATTACCAAACAGAGAGTAAGTCTTCTTTGCCTCCATGATGCCCAAAAGAGGGAGCATGCACATGGAAAGGAGCGCGGTAACGGCAATAGGCAGAAGCCCTGAAACCCAGAGGAAAATAGTGGCTGCAAACAAGACTAGCGCATGGTATCCGGCCGGCGTCAAACCGGCAGGGGGTGCAAGATTGAATAGGATGGCGCAGATTACCAGGAAGCTGAGAATAATCTGGTACCGGACGCTGCGATCGAGCATTATTAACCACAGGGGCCGGTTGTCTATCTTCAGCGGCTTGTCGAATATTTCTTCTGCCATTGGTTCCTCAAATATTCAACTGTCACAGACCAGTGGCAGTTTACAGCCCTGCCGAATCGAAAGAAGCTTCCACCTGCCTGACTTTCAGGCTGCGGCGCAGATCGGATGTTGCCAGCAAATGGCGATCATGAATCTTGTTTATCAGGCCACGGATTAGCCCTCTCGGTCGAATATCCAGCGGGCTGGTAACGCTGACCAGCGGCAACAGTGGTTTTATTGTCACCTTACGTTTTTGCCAGACAGTGGCCAAGTGGGAAAAAATGGCGGCAATTTCGTCCTGCGGGTACTGGCCGGCCCTCGCCGACACTGTAACCAGCGGCACGACCCCGACTCCTGCCAGGATATCAATGGCACTGATGGTAGAGCAGGAGGGTTCTTCCCCAGCCACGAGGGTTGAGACAACTCCCCAGCGAGGAAAAATGCTCTGGGCGAAACGCAGTGCATCCAGCCGCTCTTGCTTTGCCAGACCCCGCTCCCCAGACAAGGCCTGATCAAAAACATGCAGTGGAATGTCCAGAAGGTCAAACCCTGCTGCATAGGCTCGCTCGATGGCGAAGGCGGGGACAGGAAAATCGAGCCGTCCCAGGAGATGGGTGTTGAAGTTTTTCTTCAGCTGCCGGGCCATCTCTTCGCCTTTGTGAAAAGCGTCCAAAGAGTCGATAGTAAGACAGAAAAGTTCGGCAGGCTGTTGGCAATATCTGTCGAAAATAGTTTCGAGGGTTTCCTTGACTGGCAGGTCACCACTGACGAAAAAGGCGCTGCCGTCACGACGCAGCTCTCCGGGGCCAAATATCCTTTCCGGCTTGGCGAGAAGTTGCCGCAATTTTTGCTGGTCGAATTTCATGGCCTCTACCTCGTCAGTAGCCTACAACAAGTGATTATTCCCCAACCTTTTCCAGAGTCAGCACGTAGTGATCATCCACCTGCTTCAAGCCAAGGAGTTTATGACCCTCTCCTTTTAAGCTGCGGGGGACATTCTTTACCGGCTCACCATCATCGAGGAGGAACTCAACCGTTTCGCCTTCATCGAGCATCTCCAACGCCAGCTTCGCCTTGACGAAATTGGTTGGGCAGGACACACCGCGTAAATCTATAGTTTGCATTTGTTTCTCCCTGACAGTATCTCGAACCGTTAGTTCCCAACCTGAGTAGCAATCACCTGGGGGGCAATAGTTGTTCCCACCACAAAATCAGGGAACTCCCGGCGCAAATGGTTTAAGAGGGAATCAGCCCCTTCCCTGATGATGATGTCGCCAAGCCTGATCCGTCCCGCGCCGTCAGCCTTATCCTTGTACCAGACGAGAACTTCACTGATAAAAGCCACCACCTGTGCCTCGGGCAAAAAAGTGGCAAAGAGAGTACCGACCAGTGGATGACGTCCCCATTTGCCACCGATGCGCACTGTATAGCCGGTTTTAACGGCTTTCCATGCCTCGGTGGGGCAGACCTTGACGCAGTCGCCGCAGTAGATGCAGGCATCGGGATGAA
Source organism: uncultured delta proteobacterium (assembly GCA_963780945.1). Taxonomy (GTDB): domain Bacteria; phylum Desulfobacterota; class Desulfuromonadia; order Geobacterales; family Geobacteraceae; genus Geotalea. The sequence continues at coordinate 19,595 of CAWAFF010000025.1, forward strand.
ACTCTGGCTTCCCGTCGTCAGCCATGGTGATGGCCCCTTCCGCACAGGATTTGGCACAGAGACCACAGCTGATGCATTCGTCTTTGTTCAGCTCGGGCCAGATCCCCCCTTGGAAACCCACATCATTGGTGGCCGATTTAGGGCAATCGAAGGGACAGCCGGCAAAGCCAACCTTGAACTTATGGTGGCCGGTTGGGGTGCCGAACAGCTTTTCGTCCACCTCAAGGGCAGAGCTCTGGGTGTCGACCAGTCCGTTGGGGTTATATTCACAACCACCGCAGGCAGTGGGAACTCTGACCCGGGCTCCGCAGGAGGCTACTTTCTGCTCCCCTTCCCCCAGTTCAGCAACCACGGCATCGAAATTTTTGAAGTTAATGTTGATCAACTCAATGGATTGTCGCACGGAAAGGTGGACAAACTCGCCGCCGAATTTTTCTGCCACTTCGGCTATTTTCTTCAGACGGGGCACAGTCATCCTTCCCCCAGGAACCCTCAACCTGACGGTGAAAAGATCTTTGCCCCTTTCCTTGATGAAGCCGCCAGCCTTGAGGTTACTCAGGTCGATGGTGGTCTTGCCTTTTTCGTTTGCCATTATCTACTCCATTACTAGGGTTCAGGTAGAGCTATAATATCCAATTAACATCAAAACAGTCAAGAAAAAACTTTACAATATTCTACAGTTATTTACTAAAGTATATTTAGGTAAGTTGGATTGCTTCGGGCTGGACGGAACCACCACTGATGCGGAAGGCATTCATCACCGGTTTTCCGGCTCCGTCAGAGAGACAATGATGTGGGAAACATTAGGGGTGAGGGCAAGGCGGATGTCTTCCTCGGACGGGCGGGCCGGGGTTTCGGGGTGGGAATGGTAGATGGCCAGCATCTCCAGCCCTTTGCTGCGTAACTCCTTAATCACCGCAAACTGCTCCTTGGGATCCATCATGAAGTGTTCGTTGCTCTGATCGGTGTTGGTCATCCGGTAAAGGACCGAGGCCACACCTTCGCTGCCGCCAACAATGCCACAGATCTCAAGTGGAAAACCACTCCTGGCATGGTCAAGAATATCCTCATAGATTACTTGTGGAATTTCAAGCATTTGGGCACCCATTATTTCTCCAGATCACAGACAGTCAGCGCGTCCAGTTCGTCCTTCACCTCAGTAATACTTGGATTGTCGCCACAGAGAGGACATCTGACATTTTTCTTGATTGGCACCTCGCGGAACTTCATCCGTAAAGCGCTGTAGGTAAGAAGCCGCCCCGTCAGAAGTTCGCCTTTACCGAGCAGGAATTTGATCGCCTCGGTGGCCTGAATGGTGCCAATGACCCCTGGCAGGACGCCGATCACCCCTGCAGTGGAGCAGGTGGGAATCGCATCCTTGGGTGGCGGGGTGGGGAAAATGCAGCGATAGCAGGCCGATTGACCCGGCTCGATAGTCATGGTCTGGCCGTCAAACTGGAGAATGCCGCCATGGGAATATGGTTTGCCCGCCAACACACAGGCGTCATTGATGAGAAACTTGGCGGCAAAATTGTCGGTACCGTCGATAATGAAGTCATACCCCTGGATAATTTCGGTAATGTTGGCGGCGCTGATCCACTCCTCATAGGTGTTGACCTCGAGCTCGGGGTTGATGGCCTGCATCTTCTCCTTGGCCGAAAGGACCTTGGCAATGCCCACATCCTTGGTCTGATGGATTACCTGGCGCTGCAGGTTGGATAGATCGACCACGTCGGCATCGGCAATGCCGATGGTACCGACTCCGGCCGCAGCCAGATAGAGGGCGATGGGGGAGCCTAGACCGCCGGCGCCGATGATCAGAACCTTGCCGTCAAATAGCTTTTTCTGCCCTTTACCGCCAACCTCCTTGAGGATGATATGGCGTGAATAGCGGGCAATCTGTTCTTCTGTCAGCATCAGCGACTCCCTCCGCCCATGAAATAGAGGAACTCCACCGTATCCCCGTCCTTGACCCGGGTTTGATCAAAGTTTTCACGCTCCAGAATGTCGCCATTCAGCTCCACCGTCACATAATCAGGTTGATCCACCTTCAGCTCACTCAAAAGAGCTGTGATACTTAAAATTTCCTGGCCATCAATGGCGGCCGCTTTGCCGTTTACCGTCAAATTCATTGTCCGTCTCCTTCCTTAAAGGCTGTCTAAGGATAACTGAAAATCCTCGATAATGTCATTTATGTTTTCTATTCCTGCAGAAACTCGCACCATCTCTTCACCAACCCCCATCAGAGCCTTTTCTTGAGGGCCAAAATCGGCACAGATGGTGCTGGCTGGGTGAATGACAAGGGTCTTGGCATCACCGATGTTGGCCAGGTTGCGGGCCATCCTCACGCCGTTGATGAACCTGAAAGCAGCTGCCTTATCTGCCAGGCCAAAGGTCAGGACTCCCCCGAATTTGTCACCATACAAGCGCTTTGCCACCTGGTGGAAAGGGTTGTCATCAATTCCTGGATAGTTCACCCAGCTAACAGTTGGTTGTTCCTGAAGAAATCGGGCCAACTGCAGGGCATTACTGCAGTGGCGCTCCATGCGCAGGGCAAGGGTTTCGATTCCTTCGGACAGAAGGAATGAATTCATGGGCGCGGCACAGGCCCCGATATCCTTGTGGATCAGCTTTCTGGTCCGGGCAGTAAAGGCAAAGCCGCGATATTTTTTAAAGAAGGGCTCAAAATGGGGGAATTTGGCGCTTTGCCAGTCAAACCGCCCCATATCGACAATGGCGCCGCCAATGGTGCTGCCGGTGCCGTTAATAAACTTACTGGTGGAATGAACGACAATATCAGCGCCCAGCTCAACGCCCCGGGCCAGATAGGGCGTCGTCACTGTCGCATCGACCATCAGCGGAATCCCCGCTGTACGGGCAATGGCTGCGATGGCCGGAATATCAGGTACATCCATCTTCGGGTTGCCGATGGTCTCAACGAAAATGAGTCTGGTCTTTTCATTGATCCCGGCGGCCAAAGCTGATAGATCCGTTGGATCGACAAAGGTTGTACTGATGCCGTAGTTGGACAAAGTATCGCGGAAGAGGGAAAAAGTGCCGCCAAAGAGTGAGGAAGAGGAGAGAATCTCGTCGCCATTTCGGACAATGGTTAATACCGCCGTGCTAATGGCTGCCATGCCTGAAGAAGTGGCAATCGCCGACTGCCCCCCTTCCAGAACAGCCAGCCGCTTCTCCAGGTTTTCCGTAGTCGGATTGCCGACCCGGGTATAGACTTGGCCGACCTTGCGGCCCCGGAAGACGTCTTCCAGATCTTCGGCGGTGGCATGGGCAAAGGAAGATGATTGAACGATGGGAACGGTGGTAGCCCCTGCCGGGCCGGCTTCGAGACCGCCGTGGATCAGCAGTGATTCAAAATGATAGCTTCTGGCCTTGTCTGTCATCTTATTCTCCATGAAAAAATCCTGGGGTTGGGGCAGGATTTTACACGCACCACCCAATCTTTGCCCTGCGCCGCCACAACCAACAATCTTTTATAGCTATTGCAGCGTAGCGGTTGCTGTCGTTTGGCAGGGTATTTCCCCCTTCGCCAACAGACAGCATTCTTTTTATAAAAACTACTTTACCTGAATGTATTTGTAAAGTTAAAAAACACAATTACCCTACCGTTTTAGTATCAAACATGAAATTGATTGCACAGCTGGACAATCAACAATAAAAAAGGGCGGTCCGAAGAGCCGCCCTTTAAACTGATATTTATCGACACCTTTCAAGCTGTCCGGCTAACCCATGGCAGAAGGGCATGTTTCATTTTCTTCAGAGCACCTTCTTCTATCTGTCGTACCCTTTCCCGGGATATGGAGAAATGATCGGCAATCTCCTGAAGTGTTAAAGGGTCTTCCGCTGAAACACGCTGTTCAATCACGTAGCGCTCCTTCTCATTGAGACCGGTCAAGGCCGAGGCAACTTGTTTCTCCAACAGGGCGCCTTCCTGGGCATCAGCCAGCAACTCCTCCTGGTTCTGCCGCTCGTCGGGGAGACTTTCCAGCATGGTAAACCCCTCACCGTTTACCACCTCGGCATCGAGGAAGAAATCCCCCCGCATCCGCTGGTCCATCTCCAGCACTTCCGATTCCTTCACGTCAAGAGCGTCAGCAGTTGCCTGCAAGTCATCGCCACCACCGGTCATGTTCCTGATGGCACTTTTCGCCTGGTTCAACTTGAAGAATAATTTTCGCTGGGCCTGGGTGGTGCCGATTTTTAAAAGGCTCCAGGCGGAGATGATGTGATTCTGAATATAAGCCCGTATCCACCAGACGGCATAGGAAATGAGTCGAAAACCCTTGTGCGGGTTGAACTTGCGCACCGCCATCATCAACCCGACGTTGCCTTCCTGGATAAGATCCAGCATCTTCATGCCGTAAGCACGATACTCGCCGGCAATCTTTACCACAAAACGAAGGTTGGAGGTGATCAGCCTGTGTGCTGCGTCCAGGTCCTTTTCTTCATAAAACCTGACTGCACATTGATGCTCCTCTTCCGGAGAAAGCACCGAAAAACGCTTGATCTCCGCCAGGTACAAACTCAGACTATCGGCTACAACAGGCATCGAATAATTCAAACGATCCTCCTGGTCAACTGCCCTGTGATTATGTTTTAAGAAAAGCTTTACCTGACTTTAGCACTCCCTACTACTGAGTGCTAACAATTTAACAACAGCTTGGCTAAAAATCAATAGACAAAGTTCCCATTGCTGCCAAAAAAGTTCAGACGGCAGGCTCCGCCTCTGCGGCAAATGACGCTAAAAACCTTGCCCATCAAGGATATATGTGATACATGATAAAAATATCAATAACGACGCATGGCGCCGGAAACCCGGAGGTTCAAGCAGATGGAAATCAAGCAGATCCCTCTTCCTGAAGAGAAGAAAAAGACAAAAGTAGCTGATGAGTCACAGCTTGGCTTTGGCAAATTTTTTACCGACCGCATGCTGCTGGTGGAATGGAAAAACGGCAAGGGTTGGTTTGACGCCAGGATCGAACCCTATGCGCCCTTTGTCCTCGACCCGGCATGCATGGTTTTCCACTATGCTCAGGAAATCTTCGAAGGACTCAAGGCCTATCGCTGGCCGGATGGGACCATCGCCCTTTTTCGGCCGGAGATGAACGCCCGCCGTTTCAACCTCTCTGCCGACAGGCTATGCATGCCGGAAATTCCGGAAGAGCTTTTCCTGCAGGGGATCAAAGATCTGGTGCAACTGGAAAAAGAGTGGGTACCTTCTGCCGATGGCACCTCCCTCTATATTCGGCCGGCAATGATTGCCGTCGAGCCTATGCTTGGCGTCAAGCCTTCCGATCACTACTATTTTTACGTCATCCTCTCACCGGTTGGAGCCTACTATGCTTCTGGTTTTACCCCGGTGAAGATACTCGTGGAAGATAAATATATCCGGGCAACACCCGGAGGCACTGGTGAAGCAAAAACCGGCGGTAATTATGCCAGTTCCCTTAAAGCGGGTATGGAAGCAAAAAAGAAGGGTTACGACCAGGTGCTCTGGCTCGATGGTGTTCATAAGCGCTATATCGAAGAGGTCGGCGCCATGAACATGTTCTTCGCCTATGAAGATCGCATCGTCACCGCTCCGCTGGATGGTTCGATTCTTCACGGCATTACCCGAGATTCGGTTCTCAAACTGGTGGAGTCATTTGGCCTGAAGGTGGAAGAGCGCAAGATCGACGTTGTTGAGCTGATGAATGATATCCGTTCCGGCAAGGTCAAGGAAGCTTTCGGCAGCGGCACCGCTGCAGTTGTAACCCCTGTCGGCGCTCTTTGTTACAAGGATGAATGCTTAACTGTCGATGACGGTAAAGTAGGCCAAGTGACCCAGAGACTCTATGACACCTTGACCGGCATTCAGTCCGGCAGGCTGGCCGACAGCTTTGGCTGGATTCAAAAATTAGGCTAGAATACCCGAATCCCGTGGTGCTGAAAAGCCCACGGGATTTCTCCCTGCAGGTGGGATAATGAAAGAACGCCCTGAAGCAAACAACCTCTGCCTCTCCTGCCGCCGCACCTGTAAACAGCCGGCGGCTGTCCTTATTGCTGTTTGCCCACGCTATTATGCCGGTCCCAAGATCAAGCGCTGTACTTGGAAACAACTTGAACTTTCCCTCGAAGTGAAGTGACAAAAAAAGCACCGCTTATCATCGCAAAAAAATGCACCGGCTGCGGTCGCTGCGTCGCCGCCTGTCCCAATCATCTCATCAGTCTTGAGACCTCAGGATACAGAAAACAGGCTGTGCGAATCGATCACTGCCGATGCGAATCCTGTCAGGCTTGCGCCGTTTGCCCTGTGGGGGCCATCATTACTGCCCATGATGTCCTACAGGAAGGCTAGAAATTCCCCAGCCGCCCGTTCCTGCCCTTATCTCACTTGATGTCGTTGCCGTGTAATTCGCTGCCACCACAACTCCCTCCATAGAAGTTTGTCTGCTGCAGATATACCTCTACACTTGCCATGTCCGTGCCTTGCCTCCCCATCTTGAGTTTTATCAATCTTTTTCAAGGCAAACTAAAGAGATGAGGACGTACTCTTGACAGAGGCACGGGGCGTCCTTATCATTTCATTATAAAAAGTGAAGGAGCAGCAGATGATCAGACCGGAAAAAATGACGATAAAGACTCAGGAAGCCTTGGCCAGGGCGCAGGAAACGGCAACGCAACGTGGCAACAGCGCCATTGAGCCGGAACACCTTCTCTCTGCCATGCTGGAGCAGGAGGGCGGGTTGACCGGAGCTATCCTGCAAAAAATGGGCGCCTCTATAAACGGGATAAAGGGGGAGCTGACGGCAGCCCTGCACAAGATGCCCCAGGCGAGCAGCGAGACCATGCAGGTATATCTTTCGCCGGCACTGGACAATCTGCTTAATGCTGCTCAAAAAGAGGCCGATGGCATGAAGGATGCCTTCGTTTCCACTGAGCATCTACTGCTTGCCTTCATTGGCGCAAAAGGTGGCACCGCCACCCGGATTCTTGCAGAAAGCGGAGTGACCCGGAACGGCATTCTTGCCGCGCTGAAAGAGATCAGGGGAGAGGAGAGGATAACCGACCAAGACCCTGAGGACAAGTATCAGGCTTTGGCCAAATACGCTCGTGACCTGACTGAACTGGCGCGTCGCGGCAAGCTTGATCCCGTGATCGGCCGGGACGACGAAATCCGCCGGGTGATCCAGGTCCTGTCACGGCGAACTAAAAACAATCCGGTTCTCATAGGCGAGCCTGGGGTTGGCAAAACCGCCATCGTCGAGGGCTTGGCCCAACGAATAATCTCCGGAGATGTCCCGGAAACCCTCCGGGACAAAAAGGTGGTGGCGCTGGATATGGGGGCATTGATTGCCGGCGCTAAATACCGGGGCGAATTTGAGGACAGGCTCAAAGCGGTGATAAAAGAGGTGGAGAAATCTGAAGGAAAGATCATCCTTTTCATCGATGAACTTCATACATTAGTCGGCGCCGGCGCTGCAGAAGGGGCCATGGATGCATCCAACATGCTCAAGCCGGCCCTGGCCCGCGGTGAGTTGCACTGCATCGGCGCCACGACCCTCAACGAATACCGAAAGTATATTGAGAAGGACGCAGCCTTGGAGCGTCGATTTCAGCAGGTTTATGCGGGCGAACCGAGTGTCGAGGACACCATTGCCATTCTGCGAGGCCTCAAGGAGCGCTATGAAAATTACCACAGTGTTCGTATCAAGGACAGCGCCATTATCGCCGCCGCTACCCTCTCGGACCGGTACATCACCGACCGCTTCCTGCCTGACAAGGCCATTGACCTCATTGATGAAGCAGCCTCAAGACTGCGCATCGAAATCGACTCCTTGCCAACCGAAATCGACGAGGTAGAGCGGAAGATCATCCAGTTGGAGATTGAAAAGCAGGCGCTGCTGCGGGAACAGGACGCCCATGCCCTGGAACGGCTGAAGAAACTGTCTGACGAGCTTGAAGAATTGCGCAGTACCTCGGCCGCCCTAAAGAGCCAATGGCAGCAGGAAAAGTCTCTGTTGACCGGAATCAGCGATCTCAAAAAAAAGCTGGAGGAGAAAAGAGAAGAGGCGAAACAGAAGGAGCGGGAGGGTGACCTGGCCCGAACGGCGGCACTGCGCTATGGTGAGATCCCGGCAATAGAAAAGGAAATAACAGAAAAGACTCAAGGCGGTACAGAAGCAGAAGAGGGGAAGATGCTCCCTGAAGAAGTAGATGGGGACCTGATCGCCGAGATCGTCGCCAAGTGGACCGGCATTCCTGTGAATCGCATGCTGGAAACAGAATCGGAAAAGCTGGTGAACATGGAGGAGCGGCTTAAGGGGCGGGTAGTTGGCCAGGATGAAGCGCTCGGACTGGTGGCAAATGCCGTGCGCCGCTCCAGAACCGGCCTGTCAGACCCCAACCGCCCCATCGGCTCCTTTATTTTCCTGGGCCCGACCGGGGTAGGTAAAACCGAAACTGCACGGGTGCTGGCCGAATTCCTCTTCGACGACGACCAGGCCATTGTTCGCATCGACATGAGCGAGTATCAGGAGAGACATACGGTAGCACGGCTGATCGGTGCGCCCCCAGGCTATGTTGGCTACGAAGAGGGAGGGCAGCTTACTGAAGCGATCCGCCGCCGCCCCTACAGTATTGTCTTGTTTGATGAGATCGAGAAGGCGCACTCGGATGTGTTCAATATCCTGCTCCAAGTGCTGGATGACGGCCGCCTTACCGACGGTCAGGGGCGCACTGTCGACTTCCGCAACACGGTTATCATAATGACCAGCAACCTGGGCTCCCAGTTCATTCAACAATACAGCAGCAGCGATTACGCCGGAATGAGGGCCATGGTGATGGCCACATTGAAAGAAAATTTCAAGCCCGAGTTCCTGAACCGCATCGACGAGATCATTATTTACCATACCCTGCCGCTGGAGCAGATCAAGCACATCGTCTCACTCCAGATTAAGGGCCTGCAGGCCCGTCTGGCCGAACGCAATCTCTCGCTGGAGGTGACAAGCAAGGCGAGCGAGTATCTCGCCAGAGAGGGTTATGATCCTGCCTATGGCGCCAGGCCCCTAAAGCGTACCCTGCAGAAAAAGGTGCAAGACCCGCTGGCACTAATGCTGCTGCAGGGCAAATTTAGCGAAGGGGAAGCCGTTGTTGTGGACTTGGCAATGAACGGGGATAGCTTGGTGATAAAGAAAAAGCAGCTTCCTGCCCCATAAATGTTTCTTGTTAAATGGTCGAGTTTGATTAAAATGTAGGTTCAATTGTTCATATAACACCAAGGGAGGGTTGTATCATGAAGAAGAAAATCGGCGTGGTGCTTTCAGGTTGCGGCGTAGGCGATGGCAGTGAGATCCACGAAGCGGTCTGTACCCTGCTGGCCATTGACAGAAACAATGCAGAAGCAATTTGCATGGCCCCAAACGAGGAGTTTCCCGAAACGAACCATTTGACCATGAAGGAAACCGGGAGCAGGAGAAATGCGCTGGTGGAAGCCGCTCGCATCGCCCGAGGCAACATCAGGGACATTAAAGACATCAATGCGGCTGAGCTTGATGCCATTATTTTCCCGGGCGGGTACGGTGCCGCCAAGAACCTGTGTAATTTTGTTGAAAAGGGTGCTGCTGCCTCGATCCAACCTGACGTCGCACGGCTGCTCAGGGAAATGGCTATGGCAAAGAAGCCGATCTGCGCCATTTGCATCGCCCCGGCCTTGATCGCTGCCACCCTTGGCAAGGAATACGCCCCGGAACTGACCATCGGCAATGACGCCGGCACAGCTGCAGCCATTAACCAGACTGGCAGCCGCCACATTGATTGCCCAGTAACTGAATTTGTGGTGGACAAGAAAAACAAGATCATCTCTACCCCCGCCTACATGCTGGCGGGCAACATTTCAGAGGCGGCGACAGGGATCGAAAAGGCTGTCAAAGCAATGATTGATCTCATCTAGTGACTGTGCAGCTATTGCCGGCGAAAGGCCGCTGCTTTCACTGGATAAGGTTCAGCGAAAGGAAACCAACTTTTGCCCTTGATGGTAGCGGCTTTTTAGATTAACATGCCGCTACCTATAT
>CAWAFF010000026.1:0-10198 GCA_963780945.1 uncultured delta proteobacterium
TCAGCGTCGTCGCCGAAGCCACATATGGATATTGATCAGCTGCCACATCAATACCCGCAGCCTGCGCTGCCGCAATCCTCGCCAATATTTCCCTGCCCCGTCCGCGGTTGGTGCTCCCCATCGCCTTCAGGTGAGAGACCTGGACCCTGGCTCCACTCTTGGACCCAATGGTGATCGCTTCGTCAAGAGCCGCCATCAGCCCTTCCCCCTCGTTACGGATATGGCTCGTGTAAATCCCACCGTATTTCGCCAGGGTTCGCGCAAGGGCAACCAGTTCATCCAGATGGGCATAGCTACCGGGTGGATAGATAAGCCCGGTCGACATCCCCCAAGAACCCTGCTGCAGTGCTGTCGTCAGCAGTGCCTGCATCCGTTCCAGTTCCACCGGCGACGGCGGTCGGTCATCCATGCCCATGGCTGCCAACCGCAGCGGCGCATGACCCACCAAAGGCGCCACATGGAGGCCGAGTCCCACCTGTTCCACCACCTGGGCATAGGAATTGAGATCCGTCCAGGTAACGCCTGCTGGTGGTGGATGGAAATCATGCAGCGCCAGGTAATCTGCCAGCTGCTCTTGCCCGCCGGCGACAACGGGAAAAAAGCTCAGACCGCAATTACCGGTAACTTCCAGGGTCACCCCCTGGAAAACCTTGCTTTCCGCCAAGGGATAACGGAACAGGGTCATGTCGGTGTGGCTGTGGATGTCGATGAATCCGGGAGCCAGCACCAGCCCCCCCGCATCCACCACCTTTTCGGCAATGACACCCGACCGCGGTCCGACTGCGACAATACGACCGCCTGCCACCGCCACGTCAGCAATGCAGCCAGGCCGACCCGACCCGTCAACCACTGTTGCGCCTCGGAAAAGAACGGCTTCCATGGACTCTCCTGCTAATATTGAGATGGGCAACATCCTATGGCAAATCAAGCTCAGATAAAAGTACAAAATGCAAACTCAAGTCTTGCTATCTCTCGCTGCTTTGTTAGGATTTATAACTACTAATTAATTGACAGGCGTCAAACAAATCCCAAAGCCATCACATTAAAATCAACGGAAGAAATTGGCAAGGGCCGCCTCCCTGTGGCATACTGCACAGCCAGCAGCCAGATAAGGCTGGCCCGTTGTCTTTTTCAAGGAGAAAAGCATGACCATTCTTGTATCAGGTGGCTGCGGCTACATTGGCAGCCATGTTGTCCGTCAGCTTTCAGAAGCAGGTTTCCAGGTCGTCGTCTATGACAACCTTTCCACGGGCGCAGCCGAGGCGCTGACCAAAGGTGAACAACTGATGGTTGGCGATCTGGCCGACCCCACCAGACTGGAAAAGGTATTCCAGGACTTTGCACCCAAGACTGTTCTTCATTTTGCCGCCTCCATTGTCGCCCCGGAATCGGTGTCCGTTCCGCTCAAATACTATGGCAACAATACCTGCAACACCATGAATCTGCTCAAAACCTGCGTCAAGTTTGGCGTTGAACGTTTTGTCTTTTCCAGCACCGCCGCCGTTTACGGAATTCCAGAAGGTGGTGTCGCCTCGGAGGAGTCTCCAACTCTTCCCATCAACCCCTACGGCACCTCGAAGCTGATGAGCGAGTGGATGCTCAGGGATACCGCTTTTGCCCACGGCCTGAATTATGTGGCATTGCGCTATTTCAATGTGGCCGGGGCCGACCCGCAGGCGCGCATGGGTCAAAGAACCCCCGACGCCACCCACCTGATCAAGGTATGCTGCCAGGCCGCCCTCGGCATGCGCGACCAGGTCTCCATTTTCGGCACCGACTACCCTACCCCGGACGGCACCGGGATCCGTGACTATATTCATATCGAAGACCTGGCGTCAGCCCATCTGGCTGCCTTGAACTATCTGCAGAACGGCGGCCGGTCTGAAATCGTCAATGTTGGCTATGGCCAGGGCTCAAGCGTGCGGGAGGTGGTTGACGTGGTGCGCAGTGTCTCGGGGGTGAACTTCAAGGCAGCAGAAGCTCCGCGACGACCGGGAGACCCGGCCTCGCTCATTGCCTCAGCCGATCGAGCCCGCGACCTTCTCCAGTGGCAACCCCGCTTCAACGACCTGAAGACCATCGTCACTGATGCCTGGCGCTGGGAACAGAAGCTGTTCCAACTGAAACGCCGCTGATCAGCTTCCAAGTTCCCACTTTTTCTGCCCCGGCCCCTCTCCATGGTTCCGGGGCAGTTTTTATTCTCACCCTGCACCCTCGAAGATGCCGCCCATCCCACAGCCTTTACCCGCCCATAAAAAACTGCTCCATATTGCAATCCGTTGGCTGTGTGTTATTAGTTGTGAATACCAAGTTAATAAAATCTAACGGAAGTCTGAAGATGGGACTGATGGAGGAGACACTATGGAAGCTGCAAGTGGAGCATACCGGAGTGGCTTGGAAAGGGAGGGGAAACAACCGGGAAGACGCAAAATCAATGTTGGCCGCAATGAGAGGACAGCATCCATGATCGGAGGAGCGGCATTGGCCCTGTCGGGGCTGACCAAGCTCACCCACAAACATGTGTTGCCCGGCGTCGCATTGATGGCTGCAGGAGGCATGTTTCTGTACCGTGGCAAAACAGGTCATTGCGATGTCTTTCAGGCCATGGGAGTCGACACCGCCGGCACCGAAGACAAGGGACTGACCGTGGAAAAGGTGTTGACCATCAATCGTTCACCACAGGAGGTCTATGATTTCTGGCACAATTTGGAGAACCTGCCCAGATTCATGCGTCATCTGGAAACCGTCACCTCCACAGGCACCCGAACCTCCCACTGGAAAGCCAGAGGCCCGGCCGGTGTAGCGGTTGAATGGGACGCCGAGATGCTGGAAGATTACCCGGGGCAGAAGATCAGCTGGCAATCCCTTGGCAACGCCGACATCCCCAACGAAGGAACCGTCGAGTTCGTGGAAGCACCTGGCGGACGCGGCACCGAGCTGAAAATAAATCTCACCTATCGCCCTCCTGGTGGTACCGCCGCCAAAGTTGCCGCAAAGGTCGCCCATGGCATTAACGCCCAGGTCATTGAGGCAGACCTGAAACGCCTGAAACAGATCCTGGAAACAGGCGAGACGGCAACGGCTCAATTTACCGAGCGCAGCGTCTATCACTGACCTACCCCTACAACCTCACGCAAGGAGGCTCTATGAAGGCTGTTTGCTGGCACGGGAAGCACCATGTGCAGGTAGATACTGTTCCTGATCCTCAAATCATCAATCCTCGAGATGCCATCGTCAAAGTGACACTCACCGGCATCTGCGGCTCCGATCTTCATCTTTACAACGGCAAGATCCCCACCATGAGGGAGGGCGACATCCTCGGTCACGAGTTCATGGGTGAAGTGGTGGAAGTCGGTTCCGCGGTTAACAACATCAGCCGTGGGGATCGGGTCGTCGTCCCCTTCCCCATTGCCTGCGGCGATTGCTGGTATTGCCAGGAGGGGCTGTGGGCGCTCTGCGACAACTCCAACCCCAACTCGTGGATGCTGGAGAAGCTTTATGGTGATACCGGTGCCGGCATCTTCGGCTATTCCCACCTCTACGGCGGCTATGCCGGGGGTCAGGCCGAATTTGTCCGCGTCCCCTTCGCCGACATCGGCCTGGAAAGGGTGCCGCAGGAATTGACTGATGAGCAGGTCATTTTCCTTACCGATATTCTGCCGACCGGTTTCCAGGCGGCGGAGTTCTGCAATATTCAGAAGGGGGACACGGTTGCGGTCTGGGGCTGCGGGCCGGTTGGGCTTTTGGCCATGAAGTGCGCCTGGTATCTGGGCGCCGGCAAGGTCGTCGCCATCGATCGTTTTGCCGAACGCCTGGAAATGGCGAAAACCCATTGCAAGGCAGAAACATTGAATTATGAGGAAACCGACATCGTTGAAGCACTGCAACAGATGACAGGGGGGCGCGGTCCCGATTCGTGCATTGATGCGGTGGGCATGGAAGCAGAGGGCACAGGCATTGAAGCAGCGTATGACAACATTAAGCAGACCTTGCACCTGGAAAATGACCGTCCGATGGCCCTGCGCCAGCTGATCAAGGCGTGCCGCAAGGGTGGAACCATTTCCGTGCCAGGCGTTTACAGCGGTTTCATCGACAAGATGCCCATGGGAGCCGTCTTTGCCAAAGGGCTGACCATCCGTTCCGGTCAGACCCATGTCCAAAAGTACCTGCGCCCGCTGATGAAGCTGGTGGAAAATGGCGACATGGACACCAGGTTCCTCATTACTCACCGCATGCCCCTTAATGATGCACCAATGGGATACCAGCTGTTCGATCACAAGCAGGACGGTTGCGTAAAGATCGTCATGAGACCGCAGGGGGCCAGTCAGACCGTGCACTGATGGAAAGAGGACGAGCGTTCTTATCCGGAAAGGAGGCAGGCCATGGCACAAAAATCGAACAAACTATTTGAACTACTGATAAAAGACCACCGCCACGCCGAGCAGTTGATGAAAAAGATCTCCGCCGCGTCTCCTCAACAGCGGCAAGACCCCTTCATCACCCTGCGCAATGAGTTGCAGGCCCACTTCCGCATCGAGGAAAAGTTTTTTTATCCCAAGCTCCGGCCGATCACTGATATGAAGGCACTGGTCGAGGACGCACTGGATGAACACGAAGAGGCAAAGGACCTGCTTGCCAGGCTGGATAAGATGGGCGTGGCTGCCGCAGAGGATTGGCAGGAAACCTTCACCAAACTGGAGGAAGGGATCCAGCATCACCAGGAGGATGAAGAGCAGGAAATTTTTCCCAAATGCACTCAGTTTATTAACACCCAGGAACTTAACGACATGGCCGCAAAGTGTGTCCAGGAAAAGGAAAATTTCTTTTCCCGCACAGCAGCGGCGCGCGGTACAAAAAAACCCACCAGGAAAGAAGCCAGGCCTTAGGCCTGGCTTTACCTTGAAAGGAGAATAAAAATGAAAAAGGCACGACTGGGCTTTCTGGAAATCATAATTTTTGTCATTGCCTTGGCAGCTCTTGCCATACCTGGATGCGGAGGAGGAGGAGGAGGGGTACCACTCCGGCAGGCACAGGCACAACCAGCATCTCAATCACAGATGCCCCGAACATCAACTATGACCATGTCTGGATTACCGTCACAGAGGCGTGGTTCAACAAGCTGGATACCGATGACCTGACCGATACAGGCTGGATCAAATTCCCTCTTCCGGCACCGCAAACCATTGATCTTGCAGCTCTTACTGCCGGCAAGACTCAGGAAGTCTGGAAGGGACTTAGCCTTCCAGCCGGCACATACGGTCAGATCCGTGCTTTCTTGCTTCCACCGAAAGCCCGGCCCGGCCATCTCTTCCCAGTGGCGTCATTTTCAATAATGAAGTCGATTATACCGACAGCACCGGCAGTCACAAGGCGCCGTTGCGCATACCCTCTCCGGGCCAGGGCATAAAGGTTATCCCGGAGACCCCGATCGTCGTCTCAGGAAACGAACTGAGGCTGGCACTGGATTTCAATGTCAATGAAGACGTGGTGGAAATCTTCCGCCAGGCCCAGATGTCATCGGCACAGAACCTGGCCGCTGCCCCACCGACAACCGCCAAGGAATTCATTCTCGAGGCCCGCTTGAAGTATTTCGACATGAACAGTGCCGGCGCCGTTACCGGCAACCTGGTCCCCCCTGTCGCGGCTTTCGGCAGTTCCAGCAGCGCCTTCCGTAATATAAGCGGCGCCTTTACCAATATGAGCGGTTCCTTCAAAAACGCCTTTGCCAACTATACGGGCAAGAATTTCACCATCAAGGCGGAAAAGGTAAACCCCAACAGCTCCTTGCGAGAGGCAAGTCATTCAACCACCATCGACAGCAGCGGAAAATTTATCATTTACCCATTGCCGGTCTTCGATACCGCCACAACCGCCTCATATGATCTGGTCATCCGTGGCCGCAACGTTGAAACAATCATCATCAACGGGGTCAAGGTCCACAAAGGCACCGCCCCGGAGAATGCCAGCGCTGTCAGCTCAAGGCCGATACGCCTGACAACCGGCACTGAATACGCGGCGCAGGTAACCGCCAAACCGGCAGGGACCGCCGTCACCTTCTATCAGACACTCCCCACCGATCCTGTACCATATGAAATCCGTTTCAGGCACATTGATCCTTTCAGCGCCACCGGCAGTTTCAGTTCACCTATCGAACTGTCAGCCGGGCCGTTGCATGTGGGTGCCTTTAACAACGCAGGTCCCATCACCTTCAATACCGTCACACCAGCTGAGGGGCTCGGCAGCTTCAAAGCTATTGCCTCAGTACAACTGTATAACCCCAGCCAGCCAATCGTCGTCAGCTCTCTGACACCGCTCCTGGCTTTCGCCCCTCTGGAAATCTCGGCACCTGCCACAGCCAGGACCATTAGCGGCAACATTACTGCTGCAGAAGCGGGGCTCGACCAGGGTATCCTGCTCATTACCCACGGTGGTGCAGTGATCGACGCCCTTGACCTGAGTGACAAGGTGAAAACCGGCAACAACCCATACACCACCGGCAGCCTTCCGGGCGGAACACCTGAAGCACCTTTGTCGGGAGCCTTCTATGATCTGTTTGCCCTCGGCTGGCAGGCGGCCAATCCGGACGCCACGACAGAAACCGGGATCGCATCCGGAGTCAATCTGAAAACAGGAAATGGAACGGCAAACATCACCCTGGCAAAACCTGCTCAACCTGCTCAACCGCTCAACCTGCAACCGGCTCAACCGGCACAACCATAAAATACCGGGGGAGGGGCAACAGCTCCTCCCCTTGCCTGTCTTTAACGCGGCAGCGTGAGACTCCTTATCGATGCAGCCAACCCCTGCGCCAGAGAAACAACCGGCAGCTATAAAAAAGGAGGAACCTAATGGCAAGAAAACAGAACTCGGGAACCGGATGTTTTCCAGATTCTCCGCACTGATCATCAGGAAGTGAGCAAGCTTATGGACCAGATCAAACAAGCGAATGAACAGCAGAAGCAGCAGCTGTTTTCCCAACTGCAGGAAGAGTTGAACGATCATATGAACCTGGAAGAGCGCTTCTTTTATCCTAAACTGGAAGAGAATGAGGACCTGGCCGATCTGGTCCAGGATTCCTATGCCGACCACGACGACATCAGGCAGATCCTGCAGCAGATGAACGAGCAGGATTTCAATTCTGACGAATGGCAGGCCAACTGCGAGGCACTGGAAGACACCAAGGACGATCACATTGATGTGGAAGAAGAAGAAATATTTCCCCAGGCAGCGGAACTGATGGATGCCAGCGTTCTTATCCAGATCGGTGAAATGATAGCCGCCGAAAAGAGCAGCAAAAGTGAATCAACCACCAAGGCCTCAAAACCCCAGAAACGGCCGCCAAGGGCCCATGCATAACCGTGCAGAAGGTTCTTGAATCCCTGCTAAAGGAGGTACAAGCATGGAACGAAAAGAAATTCTCGATCAACTGGAACGTCTTATTCAACTGGACGTGGATGCTACCCATGCCTATGATCAGGCCATCAAGAATTTGGAACAGTCGATAATCAGGGACAAACTGCTCTCATTTCAGGGCGACCACCGGCGCCATATCGACGTCCTGTCGGAAAAGATGCGTGAACTGCAAGGCACTCCTCCCGACCTGACTACGGACTTCAAGGGCTTTTTCCTCAAAGGTTTTACCGCCCTGCGCAGCATGATGGGGACCAAAGGGGCCTTGCAGGCCATGGAGAGCAATGAGAAGCTCACCACCTCCACCTATGAAAAGGCTGCAGGGCTGGATTTTCCTGCCGATGTCGCCGTCATCGTCCGCTCCAACCTGGCCGACGAGCAGCGTCACCTGACCTTCATCCGCGAGGCGCTATCCGGCGGTCACGTCTGATCTCAGCAGTGATGGAACAAAAAAGGGCTTGAATCCGAAGATTCAAGCCCTTTTTCTTTGCAAGCAGGGGTCGGTCAGCTTTTTTTACTCTGATGGCTCTGTTGCTGGCTCTGCTGCTGGGAAGACGAAGATGATTTGCTCTTCGACGACCCCTCATGTTCCTTCCCGTATGATTTCATTACATCAGCCATGCTGCTGTATTGCTTTTCTTCGAAATTCTGGAGCTGACTGATGACTTCCTTGTCCGCATGTTCATGCTGAGCATGCTTGATCAGGTCCTGTTTGCTGGCTGGAAAACCAATCCCCTTGAGATTTTTGGTGATGTTGGCGGGAGATTGACCGCCACCTCGTCCAACGCTTCCTGGAGTCATAAGCGTACCTCCTTTCTTGGGATAGGTGCCGCCTTAACGGCTTCTAACAATTTTAACACCTGCAGCAGGGCTTACAACCTGTTTTTTCCAATATTCTCAGCTATATGCCCCATTGCAATACGGACCCCAGCTGCTACACTACCAGATGAGTGGGATCTTAATCCAAACAAAGGGGTACGGATATGAAAGCAGTTGTGTGGCACGGAATTGGTGACATCCGCCTGGAAGATGTCGCGGAACCCAGGATAGAACAACCCACCGATGCCATCGTCAAGATCACGGCAAGCGCCATCTGTGGCACCGATCTCCACATGATGCGAGGCACCCTGACCGGCATGAAGCCGGGCACCGGTTCTCGGCCACGAGGGTGTGGGCGTGGTCGAAGGCTGGGCGATGCGGTCCGCAATCTCAAGTCGGTGATCGGGTGGTCATCCCTTCCACCATCGCCTGCGGTGTCTGCGCTTACTGCCGGGTCGGGTACTACGCGATGTGCGACAAGGCCAACCGCACGGCAAGCGAGCCGGCACCGCCTTCTTCGGCGGGCCGGAGGAATCGGGCCCTTCCACGGGCTGCAGGCCGAAAAGGTGCGGGTTCCCTTCGCCAACGTGGGCCTGGTGAAGCTGCCGGACGGCGTCGACCGACGACCAGGCCATCTGGTTTCGGACATCTTCCCCACCGCCTGGATGGGCGCGGAACTGGCGGAGATCCAGCCCGGCAACACGGTCGCGATGTTCGGCTGCGGGCCGGTGGGGCAATTCGCCATCGCCAGCGCCCAGCTGATCCGGGCGGGCCGGGTGTTCGCCATCGACAGCATCGCCGGGCGCCTGGCCATGGCCCGGGCCCAGGGCGCCGAAGCGATCGACTTCAACATAGAAGACCCAGTCGAGACCCTGTTGCAGATGACGGACGGCATCGGCGTGGATCGGGCCATCGACGCCGTCGGGGTGGACGCCAACCGCCCCCAGCGGGCCCGGCGCGAAGAAGCGAAGCAGCAGGCCTCCGAGTTCGAGGCGAACGCAAGGAGGTGGCGCCCGAGACAATGTCCCGGAACGGAAACTGGGAGCCCGGGGACGGCCCCTCCATGACCCTGATCTGGGGAGTTGAATGCCTGGCCAAAGCCGGGACCTTTTCCGTGATCGGCGTTTACCCGGAAAGCGTCACTCTCTTCCCCATCGGCTTGGCCATGAACAAGAACCTCACCATCAAGATGGGCAACTGCAACCACCGCAAATACATCCCGTTCCTGCTGGATCTGGTCAGGAGCGGCACGGTAGATCCCATAAAGATCCTGACCAGGCGCGAACCGCTGACCTCGGCAATGGACGCCTATCGAGCCTTCGACATGCGTCAGTCAGGCTGGCTGAAGGTGGAACTGCAGACAAGGGAAATGACCCACTGATTTCAGGCATGACAGCTATAAAAGAAAGAGCCCACCGGTTGCGCCGGTGGGCTCATGTTGTTCATTCAGGTGAAAAGCTGTTCCTGTTTGAGTGTCGGCAAGTCCTTAAGATCCTTCCTGGTCTGCTCTTTCACATCCTTGGCGTCAAGGCTAAGAGATCTGCACAGCGGGATATGGGTTCAGGCTGTTAAACAAAGGCATTGCCCCTTGGGCTGCAATCTTCAACTTCCCTCCCTGCAGCCGGATTACCTTGCATGGCAGCCTCTTTTCATGCTGCGGATCATGGGAAGACATAACAACGGTAGTTCCCTTTTGCCGGCAAGGCAGTTATCACCTCTTCCAGGACTTGGGCGCTCTCCTTGTCCACATTGGCCAAAGGTTCATCCAGCAGCAGAAGCTTCGGGCCGATGGCCAGTGCCCTCGCCATTGCCACCCGTTGCGCTTCTCCCCCTGAAAGTTCATTACTCTTTCGCTTCTGGAATCCCCCCCAATCCCACCGTTGCCAGAACTTCAGCCACCGTTTCCCTCGCCTTGTCACCGCAAATGCCGCGGACCGACAAGCCAAAGGCCACATTATCGTAGACGCTG
>CAWAFF010000027.1:0-56990 GCA_963780945.1 uncultured delta proteobacterium
CAAATTCAATCCAACTAGTAAGATTGATTAACAGGATGCTAAATGATAAGAAGTATAAGAAAAAGCAGAAAAGACTGTGCATGCATTTTCGATAAACTGGAGATTGATAGACAAAATGCTCTCGATCTGAATATAAGCACGCAACATTATAAAGATAGTAAAATATATACGGAAAAATAGCCGGGAGCCCGGTAGAGGACTAGAAGTTCCGCCGAATGTAGTGGCCAAGCATAGAGGCCTTTGGAGCCTTTGACCCCAGTTCGAATCTGGGCCGGGCTATTCTTGTGAATCACTTTTTTTGATAGCTTCAATAAGCTGCGCAGTTATGATGACCCGAACTGATGAATCGCTCCCAACGCTTACCTATCCGGGATTTTTTTGTCCGACAGACCCATGCCCTGAAAGTCATTTCTGCATGTCAGAAAAGGGATCACTATGTAAATGACCAGCGGACAACTCTGATTATTATTTTGCCGGGCATGCTCCAACAATCTAAAAATACTTGTTTTCTTCAGGCCTTTTTTGAACAATTACTCACCATTCTCGTGAGATTTTTGAGTGCTTCGTCCACAAGTCGCTTGCGCTTTGCAATTCGCTTCGAATAGGCCGACAATCTTCCTCTCGAAAGTTTAACCATATTCTGCTCCTGCATTGGATTTGGGGAACCTAAAGATTGTCGCGAACTGATTGATTTTTGTGGACCGGTTTCCTCTGCAGATGTACGAGCAGGATATTATCACATTGGAAGATGCAAAACGCCTCTCACATTCAATGGACCTGGAGCGCAAATTCATGTACACCAGCTAGCAGGACCAGTCTGATTTATAAAGCACCTCAGCGATGGGTTACCCCCTCACTGAGGTGTTGCCCCTTGCCTTCTTTGGAATGTTCCCGCTCCTCCGCAATCTTTTTAAACTGCTGCAAACAACCTTCAATTTCTGCAACAAGCTCGGCATCCGTCTGCAACAGACCTTCCACCTTGAACGATTTACGTTCCAGTTCAATTTCTGCTGAAGCACCACAGGTGCCATTGGGTTTTGCACTGAGGTTGGCACCATGCGGGTGATGAACCTGCCTGAGTATATTGGATGTTCGAGCAATTCCCGGACAATGCGGCCCTCGCTCTTCTCTAGCAGGACCTTCTCCCGGACCATTTTCCCATCCAATGACAGTTCCCTTGTCATTCCTTCTGCTGAACGATCAACGATTTTTGCTGGACCCATGCCAGGGCAGATTCTTTGTGGGGATTCGAGCCATTCCAGAAGTATCTCCCAAACTGTGTCAGGCTGCGTGTGAATAAGAATTTCAAAAGTATCGGTATACATCAGATTCCTCCGTAATCTTTTATTTGCCCATACCAATAATAATACCACTGCCCTGACATACTGCCATCCAAACAGAAGCTGATCGTTTCCTATAAGCCGCACATTATAAAAAAAGCCCCCTGCCGATTATCAGCAGAGGGCTTGGATTAAAGCATATTACAGTAAATTACTTGTATTCTGCCATCTCGTCGAATTGCAGGTATTTGTATATGGAATCCTTCTTAGGCTCGATTTTCTCCTTATAGACAGCCATATATTCAGCGGCTGTCGGCAGTTTGCCCAAGTTGGTTGTCACTGCCCCCAATTCTGCAGAACCAAGATAAACCTTTGCACCATCACCGATTCGATCGTCGAAATTACGGGTTGAGGTAGAGAACATGTTGACTCCATCGGGAACCCTTGCCTGGTTGCCCATGCAAAGTGAGCATCCGGCAATTTCTACCCGCGCACCCATGGCGCTATAAACGGCAAATAATGCTTCATCCTTGAGCTGTGCTTGATCCATGCGCGTCGGAGGGCAGATCCAGGTGCGGATATTAGGGTTAAATTTCTGTCCCTTCCATATCTCGGCAGCGGCCCTGAAATGACCTATGTTGGTCATGCAGGAACCGAGGAAGACATCCTGAATGGGAGTGCCGGCAACATCGGAAAGAAGCTTCACATCATCTGGATCGTTCGGGCAGGCCAGAATCGGCTCAGTAATTTCGGCCAGGTCAATTTCGATGACAGCAGCATAAGCACCGGTTGCTTCAGCGTTTTTGTCTGCTTCGAGCAACTCAGGCTTGGCCAGCCATGCATTTACAGCGTCTATCCGGTTTTGCAGGGTTTTGGCATCCTGGTAACCATCGGCAATCATTTTTTTCATCAATGCTACGTTGGAACGGAGGTAAGTTGCTACTGACTGCTTGGAAAGCTGAATACAACCTGCCGCGGCACTTCTCTCGGCGGCAGCATCAGTCAATTCGAAAGCCTGCTCTACCGACAGATCGGGAAGCCCTTCCATCTCAAGAATGCGGCCGTTAAAGACGTTGACTTTGTTTTTCTTCGGTACAGTCAAATGGCCTTGCTTGATTGCCCAGAAAGGGATGGCATTTACTGCATCACGCAAGGTTATACCCGGATTAAATTTACCTTTAAAGCGAACCAGAACGGATTCAGGCATGTCGAGCGGCATGAAGCCCATGGCGCCGGCAAAAGCAACGAGGCCTGAACCGGCAGGAAACGAGATGCCGATAGGGAAACGGGTATGGGAATCTCCACCGGTACCGACTGTATCAGGAAGAAGCAGACGGTTCAGCCATGAGTGAATGACACCGTCTCCTGGCTTCAGGGGCACGCCGCCACGTTCAATGATGAACTTGGGGAGGGTCTTGTGCATTTTAACATCAGCCGGTTTCGGGTAGGCAGCAGTATGACAGAATGACTGCATGAACATCGGCGAAAGAAATTTCAGACAGGCAAGCTCTTTCAGCTCATCTGCGGTCATCGGACCAGTGGTATCCTGGGAACCGACGGTAGTCATCTTTGGTTCACAGGCAGTGCCTGGAAGAATGCCGGTTACGCCGCAAGCCTGTCCCACCATCTTCTGAGCCAATGAGTAACCTTGTCCAGATTTGGGCTTCGGATTGACAGGCAGGGTAAAAATATCCGTTGCGCCAAGGCCAAGAGCAGCGCGGGCACTGTCAGTCACGGCACGACCAATGATCAAAGGAATTCGCCCACCGGCCCTGAATTCATCAGCCAGTGTATTGGGAGCGATTTTGAAAGTTGAAATGACTTCACCCTTTTCGTTGGTGATTTCACCTTTGGTGGTGTTGATGGTGACAATGTCGCCGTCATTCATCTTTGTCACGTCGGCTTTGAGTGGCAGGGCACCGGAATCCTGGGCAGTATTGAAAAAGATCGGAGCAATAACGCCGCCAATAATGACGCCACCGGTTTTTTTGTTGGGAACAGCAGGAATTTCATTGCCGATATGCCAAAGAACCGAATTGCAAGCAGATTTACGGGAAGAACCGGTACCGACAACATCGCCGGCAAAGGCAACCTGGTTGCCGGCAGCACGCCAGTCAGCAATAGCCTTTAGGCGGTTGGGAAAACGGGTCTTACCCATGGCAAGAGCATGCAGTGGGATGTCGGGACGGCTCCAGGCGTCACCGGCTGGGGAAAAGTCGTCGGTGTTAATCTCCCCTTCCACCTTGAAAACCTTGACCTTAATAGTTTCGGGAACACCTGGCCGCTTTGTGAACCATTCAGCATTGGCCCAGGATTCCAACACCCTTTTGGCAGCAGCATTGGACTTGGACAGCGCAACAACTTTGTCGAAGCCATCATAAACGAGGGTCATGCCGGAGAGGGCATTGGCAGCGTCATCAGCAAGTCCAGCATCGCCCAGAGCAGCTACCAGCGGGGCAACATTATAACCACCCATCATGGTGCCCAAAATCTTTACTGCTTCCTTGGGGCTGACAAGTGGAGATTTTTTTGTGCCTTTGACGATTTGTGCAAGAAAGCCAGCCTTTACTTCGGCTGCAGGATCAACGCCAGGAGAAACGCGCTCCTTCAGGAGGTCCATGAGAAATGCTTCCTTACCTGCGGGAGGGTTCTCCAGCAGTTTACAAAGTTCGGCGGTCTGCTCCGGATTCAGCGGCAGCGCGGGAATGCCTTGCGCCTTACGCTCGGCTTCGTGAGCCAGATATGCTTCAATCATTTTACAGTCCTCCAGTTATTTTATTTGCGTCTCTTTATACAAGCCAAGGTGTGGAAACTGTTAACATCACAGTAAACGCCGACCATTAAATGGCATACTGTATACAATTTTTAGCCTGTTTTGTCAATTATTGAAATACCATCAGCGGACAAAAAAAGCCGGCCTGTGTCCATGACAGGCCGGCTTTTCTGATAAAGATAGGTGCAGGATTTCTATTTTGTTTTAGCTTTAACCTTTTTCTCAGCGGTGTCCTTCGGCTGCTTAACATCTTTTGTTTTTTCAGTGGCTTTAGCACCGGCTTTCTCTTTTACCTTAGGCTGACTCGCAATGAAATTGGCAGTAAAAATGTAATCATCAATATAACTAAGGCTGCCGTCATTGTTCACATCGTATTTTGGGGCTTTTATAGTGCCACGGTCTTTGAGGAACAGCCTGAAATCGTTCTCATCAATTTTGCCGGTCTTATCCAGGTCCACATCAGCTTTTGGCGCACAATTGACAGGTATCTCAACTGCCGTATCACCAAGAAGCATAGTCACAGAAACATCAGTGGCGCCTTTTTCCGGTTTCGTCTCAACGATCCAGTTATTGTCCCTGGACATCTTCAAACTTGCCAATTTTGCCTTCTTCAGCGCGAAATTTGGTGCACCCTTCCCTTCACTACCTGGAATGATTATCTTCAGGGTCGATTTACCGTCAGCAATCATTATTGGTGGGACCTGCCTGACGACAGCCTTTTCATCCACCGCAAACAGGTCAATCAGAGCCTTGCTAGTCATTTCGCCTTTATATTCCTTGAAACGGGTCAATACGCTCTTAGCCGGTACGATTCTAATTTCCTGAGGCTTTGCAGACTCCTGCTGTTTTGACGCCGGCTCACCATTGGTATCCCTGGCAACTGCCGGTGCTTCACGTTGAGCTTCTTCCTTATATTCAGGCGTGGGATCGGATTTCCTTTCCTCAGCAGGGGTTGTCGTTTCAGAGGGCATGGTAATAGTTCCGCCAGTCACAACTACGCCGGAACCGGTGGATGGGGGTTGATACCCCGTCTGCCCTCTCTGGTTATTCACATATTGGTCTTGCTGCCCATCACCATGGCTGGTTGAATCCCCTTTGGGCTCGGTTGTGCCAGCATCCTGATCAGTTGGATTGGAAGCAGTTACAGGCGCTCGTGCGAGATCATTGCCTATGATATTTACAGAAGTTAGACTGATTTTGGCCGCGCCGCTAACCTTACCAAAGGAAATAGTCGCAATGGGTCCGGAAGCATTAAGGATCTTTGTGGTGGCTATACCGATGCGGATCGATCCGGCTTTGGTAGTATTCGGCAAAAACATGGCCCCGGCAACAAAGCTGCCAGGAACAACTTTTGGAGCGCTGGCAGCAGTTGAGTCGTAAGTTATCGTCAGCTCAACGCCAGCGATGTTTTCAAAACCAGTGGCCTGCACATTCCAGGATTTACCATCAGGTAAAGGAAGCAGGGATACATTGGCCATGGCGTGGGCAGATACTGAATGAAAGACTGTAAAGGCCAATAGGACGAAACAAATTATTGTACTTTTTAGGCTCATATAATCTCCACCTTAATTAGTCTGTATTGTAATCTACTGTAATTACAAAGTTTTCAGCACCAAGACTTAGCGGTAAAGTATCTAAAGGCTTGCTTGGATCTGGTCGACTTGCAGAAATGTTAGTGACTTGCACGGTTGGTAACCCAGAGTTGATGGTATAGGTCAATTCAATAATGGGAGTAGTTCCAGTATTGAAACTAGTTGCTGTGATTAAAGTAACATTTGTTGTGTCGCTGCTAGAGGCTTGACTTGCTGCCACAAACGTTCCTGCTACCGAAGTTTCTGAACCAGCATTGAAAGCTGCTCCTGGACTATTTACAAGTGAGAACCCCAGGTTTGCTAGGTCTGTGACAGCCGGGTTAAGAGCTATAGACACTTTCATTGAGGTTGGTTGATCAATAAATTTGACCTTAGTGTTGGCAGTATTGCCTGCTGAAGCAGCCGTGATTGTTACTTCCCCTATGGCTGGTGATTTTACAATTTTTTCTGCGGACCCGTTAACAGTAACACCGGTTGAGCTTTGAGTTCCGTCGTCAAATGTGCCAGGCCCTGAGATAGAAAAAGTTACAGGGGTTCCATCCGGGGGAATAACGCCTGAAAACTTGGCTGTGATAACACTGGTGTCGGTATTACCGGCCAAAGCCAATGCTTTTGACGCATTCACCGAGAACTGAGCGACTGGGGGAGGAGTCTCACCACCACCGCCGCCACCACAGGCAGAAATAACAACCGCCAGCAAGACACCCAGAAGGAGAAAAACAACCTGTTTCGTTCGCATGAGTCCACCTCTTTTTAATGGAATGGATTATGGTTCTGGAACTGTTAACAAAAGAAAAGAGGGGACTAGCCCCCCTTTCCTTTTTAAATATTATGCTGCCGGTTTATCCATTGTTTTCAAGATTTCCCACCCTTTAAGCAAATCCAGTGCTCTCAGCAGTTGGGAATCGGTTTTCATCAGTTCATCCATCTTGCTGGTGGGTATTTTCAGGGGCTTTTTCTCCTCAGTCGGCTCCTTGCTTTCCACCTCAAAATGATTGTCCAGGTCTTTTTCTCTGATATGCATCCCCTCTTTTTCTCGGTGGCAGAGAGCTCAATGCGCTCGGCGACGATGTCAGGGGTTATTCCCTTGGCCTGAATGGAACGGCCGCTGGGGGTGAAATATCTGGCAGTAGTCAACCTGAGGCCAGAATTATCGGAAAGGGGAATTATGGTTTGTACCGATCCCTTGCCGAAGCTCTGGGTTCCCATGACAACCGCCCGCTTGTGATCCTGAAGGGCACCGGCGACAATTTCCGACGCGCTGGCACTGCCACTGTTGATCAGAACAACGATCGGGTAATGTGGCTCTTTATTCCCTTTGCGTGACGTAAATCTCATCTTCGAATCTTTTTCACGACCTTCAGTATAAACTATAAGTTTTCCTTCATCGGTAAAATGTTCAGACACTTTGACGGCTTGATCCAGAAGCCCGCCGGGATCATTGCGCAGGTCCAGCACGAGGCCACGCATGTTGCCGCCGTTTTCCTCACGTAGAGTCTTCAGTGCTTTCTCAAGGTCGTCATCGGTTTTTTCCTGGAATTGGGCAATTCGGACGTATCCATAGCCATCATCAAGAGTTTTGAACTTGACGCTTTTTACCTGAATGATGTCCCGCTCCAGGGTAAAGTCCTTAGGCTTATCAAGTCCTTCCCGAAAAATTGAAATTGTAACCTTGCTTCCTTTGGGACCCCTCATGCGTTTGACCGCTTCTGTTATGGTAAGGTCTTTGGTGAATTTATCATCAATTTTGATGATCTGGTCACCTGCCTTAATACCGGCTTTAAAGGCGGGTGTATCTTCGATGGGTGAAATTACCGTCAGTATTCCATCTTTTATTGTTATTTCTATACCAAGTCCGCCAAATGAACCCTTTGTATCAATCTTCATTTCCTTGTAGGTATCAGGAGGCATAAAGGAGCTGTGGGGATCCAAAGAAGACAGCATGCCATTGATAGCGCCATAAATGAGCTTTTTTGTGTCAACCTCTTCAACATAGCTCTTTTTGACTATTGACAGTACATCGGTAAACAGTTCAATGGATTCATAATCGACTCCCCCTTGAGCCGCACATCGACGCTGGATACCAACTCCCGAAAAAACAACCAGCAAAGAAATAATTGTTACAACGATTAATGCTTTCCTACCTTTACCGCTTTTCAACATCTTTCCTCCCGCAACTACTGTTTATAATATCGATGGACAATTTGAGGTGTATTTACCTGAACCAAGGCGAAGGATCCACCGGTTTCCCTTGATATCTAATTTCGAAATAAAGCATCGGGCCACTGCCGGAATCGGAATCTCCAACACTGGCCACAACGTCATTTTGGGCAACTTTTGCACCGACCTTTTTGCCGATTGAAGAAGCATGGGCATAGAGACTGAAGAAGCCGCCACCGTGATCAACAATGACCATATTGCCATAACCCTTAAAATAATCGGCAAAAATTATCTGTCCATCGTAAACAGCATGGATTTGGGTGCCTGTTGGAGCATTTATGGATATGCCGTTGTTAACGGTGTATGAGTTGAATTGTGGGTGCTTGTGTCTGCCAAACTGAGCGGTTATGTTACCTTTGACAGGTAACGACAGCCTCCCCTTTTGGGCACCCAACCCTGTGTCCGGCACATTTATCACATGTCCTGAACCGCCAGCCACCTTGTTAGCTCTGGTAGTATATCCCTTTCTGCTCCTTGCTTCAAGCCTTTCCACCATTGATTGCAGCCTTCTTGCATTAGCCTGCAGATCTTTGAGGGAGGCAATGTAACCCTGTTTATCTTCCCGCACCTTAAGTAGCAGTCCTGTTTTAACCTTCTTTTCCTGCTCTATTTCCTGCTTTTTTGCCTCAATAGTGCCTTTGATCTTTTCCTTGTTTACCTGATCCCTCTCATAATTGGTTTTCAGCACCTTGAGGTTTTTCATTTGCAATTGGTAATCAGAGAACATTTTATCATCATTTTTCAGCACCGACTTCATGTAACGGATGTTTTCCAGCATTTGCGAAACTGATCCAGATGAGAAAAACATTCGCAGATTGCCCGCATCTCCAGCTTTGTATAATGCAGAAAGTCGGCTGTTAATCTGCCGTTTCTTATGCTCGGCTTCAGCTCTGACAACTTCCATCTGTCCCTGAATCCGGCTGAGATTTGACTCAACGCCTCTTAGATCACGACCGAGGGATTTAAGACTTGATTCCTTGTCCTGCAGGTTTTCCTGGATCTTCTGCAGCTCCCCTGAAACCATGGTTTCTACTTTTTTGGTTTTGTTAAGCAGGACTTTCTTCTGGCTGATCTCCGTTTTTATTCCCTGTAAATCATCTTTGACATCAGCCAGACACGGGGCAGAAATTAGCGTTAAAGATGCGATGAAAAGTATCAGTTTTGACATTACTATATTGTGATGAAACGTTTAAGAGAGGTGAGACTGCCAATGAATCCAACGAATACGCCACCCAGAAAAATAGCCAGCAGATAGGAAAGAGGCAGGAAAGACAAACCTGCCGCAGTGACATTGAATGAGAGAAAGTTACCTGCGTTATGTAAAAAACCGAAGTAGCAGGCTGTAAGGGTGACCAAAGCCAACAGACCACCAGCCGCCCCTTGCAGAACACCTTCGATGAGAAAAGGTGCTTTTATAAAGATTCGCGTTGCACCAACGAGTCCCAAAACCTCCAGCTCGTCTTTTCGTGCGTAAATGGTAAGTTTAATGGTGTTTGACACAATGAAAAGACCAGCCAGGACCAGAAAGCCGCCAACAAGAGCCCCGATCAGGCGCATGAAATTCAAGAAGGTGTTGAACCGGCGCACCCATTCTTCCCCGTACTGTACTTCGGAAATACCAGGAATCTCTTTAAGTCTGTTGGCATAGTTGTCCACCGAATCGCTGCTTCTACTGGCTTTAACAAGGCTGATTTCAATGGATGCAGGCAATATATCGGGGGATACACCTTCAAGAAGGGATTCCTGCCCTTTAAGCCGGGACCTGAATCTTTGCATGGCTTCATCTTTTGATACATAAGCTATTTTTTCGGAAGCACCCAGAGAAGTAATCCGTTCCTTGAGGGAGGTGAATTCTGACGGTGAAAGCTCGTTGTCGAAGAAAGCAACTAGCTGAACCTTTTCACTCCATGACTCCGCCATGCCCTCAAGATTTACATATACCAGCAAAAACAGCGAAATAATGAGCAGTGACAAGGATATGGTGCCAACTGTTAGCGCGCTGACAAGAACATTCTGACGCAGATTGGCAAGGGCTCTGGAAAAGAAATAACCTGACCGGCCGAAAAGACCCTCTCTCTCCAATTTAGACCGCTTTGTCATTTTATTCCGCGACGACATTTGAGTCCTCCACAATACGCCCTTTGTTCAGGACTACCACACGTCGGTGGGAGTTTTCAACGGCGCGTTTATCATGGGTAGCAACGAGAACCGTTGTCCCCCTGATGTTGGCCTCCTTGAAAATGGAAAGAATCTGTTCTTTGTTCTCTTCATCCAGGTTGCCGGTGGGTTCATCGGCCAGCAGGATCTTCGGATCGTTTACCAGCGCCCTGGCCAACGCGACCCTTTGCTGCTCACCACCTGAAAGCCTCAAGGGATTGCTGTTGATCTTGTGCTCCAAAGCCATCTGTTTGAGTATACCGAATAGACTTTCCTGCTCACATCTTTCTTTCCCCAACCGAGGACCTCAAGTGTAATTGCGACATTTTCGAAGACTGTGCGCTGAGACAGCAGTTTGAAATCCTGGAACACCACCCCGACCTTTCTTCTCAGGTGTGGAATCTCCGAGCGGGAAAGCCGTGAAATATTCTGGCCATCAATGACGACCTGTCCTTGCGTAGGGTCCAACGCTCCATAAATCAGTTTTAGTAGGGTTGATTTCCCCGCTCCGGATTGCCCTGTTAAAAAGACAAAATCCCCTTTGGGGACCTTGAGATTAATATTGTTGAGAGCGGCAACTTCGCTTTGGTAGGCCAGCGACACGTTGTGAAATTGAATCATTTTAGTCTTCGTCCTTGTGTAGCAATCCTTGAATTACCACTCGTTGTAAGGAACGCTATTGGTCCCAATGACGTCAGAGCCACTATGGACATCGTATACTGATCCATTAACCACTTGGCCCTCATCTGTAGGAGGAGCTACAATCGTCCAGCTTTCTTTGGAATTTGTAAATGGATCCTTAGGTAAATCCCGAAGGTATTTTTTATCCACAATCTCCTGGAGGGAATCGGGATACTTGCCTTGGTCGGCATAGAACTGGTCTATGGTCGTTCGCAGGTTGTAAAGGTCTTCACGCAGGACAGATTCCTTAGCTTTTATTATTCCCCACTTGTAGTTGGGAACAGATATTGCGGCAAGAATACCAACTATGGACATTACTATCAACAGTTCTATAAGGGTAAAACCTTTTTTTTTGTTCGTCAAAGATGGACGCTTAAAAAATTTCAGCATAAATCATCCCAGGTTAAGGTTGAATATTTGGTTGAATTTCTCACCACTCGTTGTATTTGGTGCCGTTAATGGCCGTTTCCTCGCTGAGAGAATATACGTCATAGACGTCCTCCCCTCCCCAGATAGTGCTGTCCGGCTTGTCAGCATAGGAACGGAGTCCCCACAGCTCATCTTCTTTGACCCCTTCACCGGATTTCGTGGTATTAAATGGATCAATGGGAATTCTGCGAAGGAATTTATAATTCTTCTTTGCAACATCGCCAAAATCATAGCCATCCACCAGTTGTTGCAGGGTCTCCGGGTATCCTGATTTACCTAGCACTACGGGTTGTCCGGCCGCAGTTTCATCATATTTTTTTTTCGAATTCGTCTATTGCCGTGCGAATTGTCCGAAGGTTTCTGCGCAGCTCCAGCTCCTTGGTTCTCTTTGCAGTCATCTGAGCTGTAGGCAATATCAAACCGGCTAAAAAGGACAGTATTACCAACGTCACAATCAGCTCTACAAGACTGACTCCGCGGCTATTTTTAATTGGCAGATTCATTTTTTCCTGGATAATGTTACTTCACTTCCACAACTGAACTATATGAGAGGGTTTCCAAGGGCTTCCCTCCGAGAGCGGTGAAATTAACATCTACAAAACCCATGGCTGCAGGTCCCTCGTTTTTTGCTTTAAATGTGGCCGTCATTAGTGTTCCACTGCCACTGATACCCCCCAAATCCATATGCCGTGAAATGTTTACCGCTATCTGGCCGGTTACTTTATCAATGGTGGGCTTGAAATCTGTGGCCTTTCCATCCTGCTTCATCAGCGTACCTTCTTTGATTCCAACCAATTCGAAAAAGGTAGGATCATACACCATTGTGAAAAGCGCATTGAGCAGTTGGTGGCATTATTTGCCTTTATTTCGACGGTAAATTGGTCGCTGACATTAACCGAAGCTGGAGCGACAAATTCAGGGTAACTTTTGGGGCTGGCAGTTGCGCAGGAGCTGGCAGTTGCAAGGAGCTGGCACAGGGGCTGGAAGTGACAATTGCTCCGGAGCAGGTGCAGTTGTGGTCTGTTGTCCTGAATTACTGTCCGGTTGAGGCTGAATTTGACCCGGGGGAAGTGGCGATGTCTGCACCGCCGGCACTAGTTCAGGCTCCGGAGTAAATGATGAGTACGGCTTTGAAAGGGAAGGTTCATCTTCTTTGCCTGACCAGAATGCAGCCAGGTCCCCTTCCGGAACGCTCACTGAACGTACAATTCTCGGTGTGATAGCCAGAATGAGTTCTGACTTGTCGTTTGCGTTATCATTGGCTGAAAGCAACGGCCCGATAAGGGGAAGATCCCCCAGGACCATAATCTTCCTCTTGCTTTTGCTCTTGGTATCCTGAATGAGTCCACCAATGATACTGGTTTCTCCATCCTTGAGAGTTAACACGGTATCAAGGTTTCGTGTCCCAATAGTTACCACAGTTGTTAATGAATCCGTTGATCCAACGGTCTGTCTGTCCGTAATGGAACTCACTTCCAGACTCAGCTTGATTGAAACTTCGTTATTTAGTTGAATATTAGGTTCCGCGTTCACTTTCACCCCAACATCCACATACTGGACATTGACACTGAGGCCGCCAACGGCACCGGTGGAAGAGGTGGTGGTAATCGGCACCCGCGTGCCCACATTGAATTTGGCCTTCTCTCTGTTTTTAATGCGGATCTTAGGATTTGCAAGGGTTTCTCCGTTGGAAAGCGTCTTGCCGAAGTTAAAAGTAGCATTGGGCACGGTGAGGAAACCATTGAAGCCACGCCACGCGAACAGATTAAGAAGATTATCAGGATTGGCATTGCTAGTTGTACTTGATGTGGTTGTTGGCGGCACCAGTACGTCCGACAAGAATGTCGAAGACCCTTCTTTGGCTGCAGCCATTGAAACACTGTATTTGCTCAGAGCCAGACCAAAGCTTTCAAGGTTGCTTTTGGAAACCTCGATGACTTCAACTTCAAGGACCACTTCGGCGTCAGGCACATCGTTAGCCTCAAGAATCTTTTGTGCCACTTCTATTACATCAGGAGTATCTCTGATAACCAGTGCGTTCATTTCTTCGTTAACATATATTTTCTTCACCTGTAGCATGGTCCGAATCAGGTTAACCGCCTTCTTGGCATCTAGCTTATTAAGATAAAAAGTCTGGACAAAAAGTTCTTCATACTGCTTGGCTTTTTCAGGGTTTTTTGTGTAAATAATAATGGTGTTCTCGTTCAAAACCTTTTTTGCGAGTTTGTTGATGCCGCAGATAATATCCAATGCCTGCTGAAATGTAGCATTCTCCAGGTAAATTGAGACATTTTGATCCTTGACCCCTTCGTCGAAAACGAAATTTATACCGGACAACTGTGAAATTATGTTGAAGACTTCTTTTATCTTGGCATCTTTAAATTTTAGAGTGATCGGTTTAGTAGATTTAAGATTTAAGTCATAACCATCAAGCTTGGTTTTCTTTTTCTTTATGAGACGTTCCAGCGCGTTTTTGGCTTCATCATTGTTCTGGTCGAATTCAAGCGCCTTTTGATACGAGCGAACTGCCTCCTTTGGTTTGCGGTTTTTCTCAAAATCATCTCCTTCTTTGAAGTAAACTTGGGAGTTTCTGAGTCTTATCACCAGCTCACTTTGCTGCCTTGCTTGCTCCAGTGAAGGATCAAGTGCAAATGCGGTTTGGTATTCCCGTAAAGCATCGTCATAATTTTTGGTCTCAAAAAAAGCATCGCCTTTTTTCTGATGCTTTTGGGCAGCTGCCGCGCTAACTGACAAAAACCTTACCCGATATTCCCCCACATCTGGATTGGCTCCTGACACTTCAGCATACTTAATGACTGCTTCGTCCAAACGCCCTTCGCGTTCCAACTTTTCGGCATTGCTGAATGCAGAACGACCCCCGGCACAGCCGGATAAAATCGTCAGGCATAAAAGTAGTGTAGTAATTTGTTTCGCATAATACATAGTTAAAACTCCTTGTCGGCAGTTTTTCAACGTTTTGGAGCAGCTAATGCCCGGTTTTCAACCAGGGGAATGATTATTTCGCCACCATCAGACAGAGGGTGAATAGTTAAAGCTTCATCGGTAAGATTGGAGACTTCATATTTGCCTGCAATGGTATCTCCTTTTTTTACCAGAAAAATTTCTTTATCGCTGGACAGGAAAATGGTTTTTTTACCATCCTTCTTCAGGAACCCCAGAAAAAGTGAATCGTGCCATATCCCGCTGAAGTGGTGTAGTTTCCGGTATCTGCGTTACCGGGGGGACTACTGGCAGCACGGGGCTCACAGGCGGTGGCGGTGGCACCGGCAGGCTGATTGGGCCAGATGGCGCCTTGTTCTCAGGTTTTGCATCTTCACGGAAGATTGGTGAAAAGATGTTGCGGCGAAAACCGGCAAAAGAGGGTAACTCGCGGTCAAGAAGGGCTAGATGAAGTTTTTTATCGTTAGTTTGCGCTGAACTTGCATTGGAAAAAGCCTTGCCAGATGGCGCACTGTCGGAAGAGCCTTTACCTGGGTATTTTAGACTGCCGGCTCTCTGGACTTTAGGCTGGCTCAGAACGCTATACAATATTGCGAAAACAAGCAGTATCAAAAGAATAGCGAGGGTCAATTTTTTCCGGTTCATTGGCCCTCCGTTCTGAAGTAGGTTACCAATTCCAGCTTCAGGTCAACGGCTTCTGTCGTTTGACTGGTGTTGGCAAGAGAAAGATTATCAATGACAATGATCTGCTTGGAGCGCATCAGGTCCGAGATGAAGCTTTTAGCGCCGGCATACTTTCCAGAAAGGGAAAAATCTATAGAATAGGCGATCAATCCCTCATTTTTCATGTCCTGAGGCTTATAAGTAACGCCTTTAACAGCCATATTGTTATTGCCTGCCATTTCGAAAAGCTCGCCGAGCATACGAGCAAAATCTTTCCGCGGCAAAATTCTCGCGTTCCATACTTGAAGATCCTTCACGCCCTGGCTATAAATGGTAGCAGCATTCGCGGCCTTCATACCACTGCTTTTTTGCCGTTTTTCAAACCAACTGCTCTGGAGAGACACAACTCGAGGACCCTGATAGATTGAGAGATATGAGTAAGATAGAATGTTTAAGATCAATAGAAAGGCAATTAAGACAAAGATCCGTCTTCGGCTCTTCACAACCTCCTTGACAAGTTTATAATTCATTATATTTAACCTTACAGGTAATCGTGAAAGCCACCCCTTTCTGGTCTAGTCCAACCTTGACCTCTGATTGGCTATCAAGGAAAACATTGCTGTAGTATGGAGATGCTTCCAGTATTTCAAAAAAATTACGTAAGCTTGCGAAATTTTTGGCGAAGCCTATTAATTTTAAGCTGTCTTTCTGGACATCGGGATCAACAGTGCTAAGTGCTATGCCATCCGGCACTGCAGACTCTAATTGATCTAGAAACTGAATCCAGTTCATGCTTTTTCTGTCTATAATAGCGTTGGCAAAACGAATTTTGGCTAAAAGCAATTCATAGTCTTTAGGCTGAATCCCTTTGGTATCACCTGTTAGTTTTTTGTCCAGCGAGCTTACTTCAGACTCCAAATGCTTTATCTCCCCATGATTACGGGAAATCCCATTGATATTAAAAACGAACCATAGCAGAAGAATGATGATTATAACCGCGAGCGCAAAATTCATTTGCCTGACGTTTACATAGCTTCTGGTGGCAAGATTGGTATTAAGTACCATCAAAAGCTCCTTACTGCCGCACCTAAAGCAGCAGTTAACGAGTGTAGCACATTGCGTTCTATGGAAAGATTATTTGGAGTTGTTACAACACGACCCACATCAAGCATTATTGGTTCAATGCCAATTGCTTCACTCACCACATGCCGAAAGGATTCAGTATCTTCACCCTCGGCAAAACAAAAGACCTCATTGGCGGAAAAACCTGGAAACTTGTCTTGGAAAACCAGCTGGGAGTTATTTATCTCTCGATAAACTCGATTCGGCTCAAAAATCCCTTTGGGAATGTCTTTTGAACGGTAAAAAGAGAGAAATCCGCCATAAAAAACAAGCATGGTGAAGATGCCGGAACAGAAAGAAATAAAAATAACATTCTCTGAGACAGACAGACGTTCGGAAAAGAGCCGGTATATGTTAAAAGTTGTGAAGTCAATGTACTTAGGTTCAAGCCCAGCTTGAAGGAACAGATCTTCATATTGTGTGATTACTTGTTTTGAAGTTATCGAGACCAGAAGTGATATAGCCCCATCTTCTTTTTCATCAATTATTTGGTAATCCAGATGAATTTCGCTGACATTGAAAGAGAGATTTTTTTTCAATTTCCAGCGAATGATTTCCTTTCCCTCATCCTTGCTTTTGAAGCGGGTTTCAATATCTATCAGCATAGCCCTGCCTGTCGTTTCCGGTAACGACACAGATACTGAGTTGGTCTTTGTCAGCATTCTGAGATAGGTATCACGAACAATACTTACGAAAGCAGAGGGGTCCAGTACATTTTGCTCCTTCATCCCCAATTTAAGCACACCTGGAGGTAGGGGTGTCAAATTATAGGCATCCAGGCAAACTGAATTGCGACCACCATCAACAAGGGCCATTTTGATACCATCGCCTGATATCTCAATTCCCAGGGCTTTTTTTGAAAAAATCATGAGTTATCCGAATATGTTCAATTTATTCAACAAAAGTGACACGATTTATTTCACGGAGTGTAGTCTCACCAGCGAGTACTTTTTCAACGGCCGATTCGCGTAAAAATATAGTTCCTGCCTCTTTGGCAGCCTTTTTTAGCTGAATGGCCGGAGCTTTGGCTATGATCAATTCCCGTATCTCATCATTCAGATCCAGCAGTTCAACAATTGCAGACCTGCCACGGTAGCCGGTATTATTACAGTCATCACAGCCTTTAGCGTCGTAAAAAGTCACATTACGGCACCTTTCAGGATCTATTGCGGATTCAATCAGTTTTTCATCAGGGACGTTTACCTGGGTCTTACATTTTGGACAGATCTTGCGCACAAGTCGCTGAGCCATGACACAATTTAAACAGGCCACAAAATTATAGGGATCGATGCCCATATGAGTAAAACGTCCTATAACGTCAAAGACATTATTTGCATGAACAGTAGTAAAGACAAGATGCCCTGTAAGTGCTGACTGTACGGCAATTTGCGCAGTTTCAGGATCTCTGATTTCCCCGACCATTATCTTGTCCGGATCATGCCGGAGAATCGATCGAAGTCCCCTGGCGAATGTCAGGCCCTTCTTTTCGTTAACAGGAATTTGCACGATACCACGTAAAACATATTCTACGGGATCCTCTATGGTGATAATTTTCTCTTCACCGGTGTGAATCTCTGTAAGTGCCCCATAGAGGGTAGTAGTCTTACCCGAACCGGTCGGACCAGTTACCAGCACCATCCCGTATGGTTCTTTGATCATCTTGCGAAACCGTTTGACCTCGCGGCTGTCCATGCCTAATGTTTCAAGAGTCAACCCCTTGAGATCGGTTGCTATGCTTTCTTTGTCCAGAATACGTATTACGGCATCTTCTCCAAAGGCGCTAGGCATGATTGAAACGCGAAAATCGATTGATTTCCCACCAATTCTCACCTTGAACCTGCCGTCCTGTGGAATCCGCCTCTCAGAAATATCCAACTCACTCATAACCTTTAGACGAGAGATGATCGGACCCTGGAAATGAAGGTCAATTGGATCAGTTGCCTTGTAAAGAACACCGTCGATACGGTATTTTATAATTACTCCATCTTGGGTAGTTTCTATATGGATATCACTGGTGCGTCTGCTAAGGGCATCCAGTATTGTGGAATTAACCAGCTTGATGATTGGGCTTGTGTCAGAAGATATCTTTTCAACCGACAGCACTTCTTCGCCCTTTTCAGTCTCAGTAACCAACTGGAGCATGAAATCTTCGGAAACTTCCTTGAGAACACGACTTGTCCCTTCACCTTTTTTGAGAGAAGCTGTGATTTGAGACTCGGGAGCAATTTTTAAAATGATTTGCCTGTCCAGCAGCAGTTCCATTTCATCCAGTTTAAGTACATCGGTAGGATCTGAAATGGCAACAACCAAAGCATCTCCACTCATTGCCAAAGGCACAAAATGATACCGATGCATGGCATCCGGAGGGAGCAGACTTAAAATGGCGTCTTCAGGCTTGAAATCCTGAAGGTCCATATATTCGAGACCATATTGCTCAGCAAGTGACTTTGCTAAGTCAATCTCTGAAATCAGCCCCTCTCTTAGACAAATTGATCCAAAACGTTCATTAGTGTTTTCAAGTTCACCAATGGCAAAGACAAGTTGCTCTGGAGTAATAACATCATTATCAACCAGAATTTCGCCAAGTTTTTTTCTTTTGTATGGTTTGTTCATGTTTTCTTTCAGCCCACTGTTCCCGCAAGCTTGAATATGGGAAGATACATGGTTATGACGATTGCACCAATGATACCACCCATAACTACCATAATGGCAGGCTCAATGGAAGTTGTAAGTACTTGAAGATTTCCATCTATCTCCTCTTCGAAATACTCGGAAATATCTCCCAGCATTTCCTCCAAAGATCCCGTAGTTTCGCCTACTCCCAACATACGCAATGCGAGCGAAGGAATAATTTTAGTACCTTCCAGTGCAGTAGAAAGCTGAACTCCCTCCTCAACTTTTACTACAGCATCCAAAAGCTTACGCTCCAGGACCAGATTGTTCAGTGTTCCAACAGACATTTTTAATGATTCAATAATTGGGATTCCGCTGCCTAATACAGTAGCGAGAGTGCGCATGAAATTAGTCATTGAATATTTTATTAGAAGTGGGCCAATAAACGGAATTTTAATTTTAAAAGAGTCGACACTGAATCTGCCGAAGGCAGTTTCTGACCACCGCCTGAAAATTATTATCGCTAGAAAAACAAAACCAACCCCTAGCAAAAAGTATTTTTTTAAAATTCCGGTAAAGATCATGAGGATTTGAGTCGGCAAAGGCAGTGCCGATTTAGAATCTGCATAAACCTGGCTGAAGGTTGGAACAACATAGACCAGCAGAAGAGTTATCGCTATGAAGGCGACAGTTAGTATGATGCCGGGGTAGATCAGGGAAGACACAACCTTTTTTCTGAAACTCTCAGACCTTTTGAGAAATGTAATGTAGCGAGTGATAGTCTGAGGTAAGTCCCCTGTACGTTCACCTATTGCCTGAATTGAAGCAATATAGAGGTGTGGAAATACCTTGGGGTGTTTTTGGAAGGCAGTTGATAAGGCGGCCCCTCCCTTTACATCTTCACGAACCTCATTGAGTATCACCGGTAGCCTGCC
This sequence comes from uncultured delta proteobacterium, assembly GCA_963780945.1. Classification (GTDB taxonomy): domain Bacteria; phylum Desulfobacterota; class Desulfuromonadia; order Geobacterales; family Geobacteraceae; genus Geotalea. The sequence continues at coordinate 19,427 of CAWAFF010000027.1, forward strand.
CTTTTCTACCCGTTCCAGTATCGTGTCCAATGCCTGGATAATAGGTAGTCCTGCCTTGATTAATACAAGTAGTTCCTGGTTAAAGGTGAGGAGTGCTTTAGGATCTACCTTGCGACGACTTATTCCTGCATTCTGAAGAAATTGAAGTGGTTTTTTCTTCAGCTCGAAAATGAAAAATCCTTGTTCTTCAAGATTTTGTTTCAGAGCAGAGGTATTGACCGCCTCGATTTCTTTCTCAAGAATTTTGCCATCCGACGAACCAATTTTGCATTTATAAATAGGCATAGAATCTTAACCAATATTTCGGAATATAAACTAAAACCACAGTTGTTGTGACTGTGGTTTTTAATTGCTACATTCTAACATGAATACAAGAAATGTTAATATTTTTTTGGCTCGTGCTCAACACCATGGCAGGAAAGATAACATTCTCCACGAAATGATGCTAGTCCTTTTTCAACAAATTTTAACTCTCCTCTTGAGTTGGCAGAAACAACTTCTTTGTTGAAACGTATGAGATATTTATATTCTGTGCTTCCGTGCGAATCATGACAGGTATAGCAGGAAGTTCCTAGATACGCAGCTGAGCCGGTTCGGCCATTAATATGAAGGGAGTGATACTTAAAGCTTTCATCACTCATGAGACTGGAACGACTATGACAGCGATAACATAGGGCATAATACTGTGAAGCCTCCGGTTGATTGTCCTTGGTTGAATAACCTTCAATAAGTATAAATTCGTTGTTTGACCCATGGGGGCCTGAAGGAGAGGAAGGATTGTCACTCCCATGGCAGTCTTTGCAAGATAACCTGGAGATGTCTCCAGGAAGAATCTTCTTTTCCTTATATGGCTTCAACAGGCTGACCACTGCGGAATTCCTGCCTTCCGCCTCAACAGGATGAAATGATGGGTTGGTAGAACCGAACAGGATCCGCTTATTGGTGGAACGGATGGGAAGGTTTGCACTATCACCGTGACATCTGTAGCAAAGATCCGACTCATCAGGTATAGAAGTTATCTTATCGCCATTTTTTTTACGCTTGACGCCTGCAAATTTATTGGCTGGTGTAGAATAATGAACATTATGACAGTCAACACAGGTAGCATGCCGTTGGGCTTTAGGATCTATTTCCGGTAGAGTTTCATTAGCTCGGTGCAGCCCTCCTGCGGGCATAAAAGTGGGATGATTATAAATTTTCTTAAATTCAGCTTCTACATTTTTGAGCTCTATGCCTTTCGGTGCAAATTTGCTTGGCATAAATTTGTATTCCTGGGAAATCCTTGATGGATCACCATGGCAAACTATGCATATGGCAGCGCCACCGCCAGTTTTGAAATTAAAACTGTTGTGGCAAGTAGCACAGCCACGCGGAACCTTTGCGCTATCCAAATGGGTGACCCTGTTATATTCGGAAGCAGCATGAACTTGAACTGAAGTTGAAAGCATGCCGGCTATCAATGCAGTTAGCAAAATTCTAAGCATGGATGACTATCCTTAAAAAGTAGTAAAAGCAAACTGATGACAGCTTAAGCAAACCGCATCATGGGAAGATGGTGGGTCGGCAGGAGGAACAGGTGGGATATAATCCCAAACCCAAAAAGAAAGCTCATTATCTCGCGTCTGGTGAGGGTCATGACAGGTGGTGCACTGCATCCTGCCTTCACTATCCAGTTTCACTTTCCCCCCAGGAGAAATAACCTTGTAACTACCTATGGATTGCTGAACTCTGGCATAATTAAATGAAATGGGATGATGACTATTAGTTATCTTTTCCCGGTTAAAAACATTGGTTCCGTACATGGCCATAGCGGTGTTACCGGTAATTTCTATATTAGATCCACTGTTAGGACCGCGAACCACAGCTCCGAGAGCTGTCACTCCGTCATGGCAGCCAAGGCAAAGCCGTGATGACCCATTTGGTTCATTGTAATCGCTTATTGATTTGAGATCTGTTCTAATATGAAGACCAGGAGCAGAATATTGACCAAAAACCTGATTCGTCGCTTGTCTGTTCCAAAGGCCCCTATTGACAACCGCATTATGCGGCGTGTGACAGAAGATGCATATCTGGCGTCCGCGTGGATCATTGGGATCGGAAGCTTTATAAAGAACCCCTGTGTTGTAGTATGACAGATTATGCTTGTTGCCCATTTCTGTGACCTTTGGGCCATATGCAGCATGACTGTCGGAACCTGGGGCATAGATCAAGCTAAAGAAGACGGCAATGCCGACAAATATCTTTTTCACTGCTTCTTACCCTCTTTCAAATACTGAAATATCTGCACCCTGCGGTTATATGTGTCAGCTACAAAGATCCGATTTTTCTTGTCGATGTATATGCCACTGGGCAGGTAGAATTCTCCCGGCTTCGAGCCATTTTTACCTACGTCCAGAAGCAACTTTCCGGTTCGATCGAAAATCTGAAAATCATCAAGGTTAGAGTCCACAACATAGATATGTTGTTCTCCATCAATAGCTACACCCTTAGGTCTGGCGAAAAAACCGGGAGAGTCGCCAATTTCACCGATTTTACCTTCCAGCTGACCACCAGATGAATATATTTTGACTGTGAAGTTCATTGAGTCAGTAACATAAACGTTGTCCTTGCTGTCAACGGCAACGTTGGACGGGTAGTTAAGTTCCTGGCCCTCGATGTGTTTTGGAAACTCGCTCTGAAAATGATCATTTTTATCAAATAGGTACAATTTATGTGCCAGAACATCTACCAGATATTTTTCGTCTTTGCTGTTAACAGCAATCCCAGCCGGTCGTAAAAAGGGTTTATCCAGCTTCAACTCTTTCAAAAACTTTCCTTTTTGATCGAACTTGTAAACTTTGCCATTCAATGAGTCAGAGACATAAAGGTTTTTCTGCGAATCTACCGCGACCCCAACGGGGCTAGAAAGGACCTCATCACCAGCCATGTATAAATAATGCACTTCACGCTTTTTGAGATCATATTTGTGGACAATTCCGGCAGTAGTATCTGCAATATAAAGAACAGCTTCCCCATCCCCACCGATGGCATATGGTGCGTCAAGCAGGAACCCCTGATTTGACTCGCCCGTTAACAGGTCAAAGTAGCGTCTGATTTTACCATGGGGAGGAGTAATATCGTCAGGGCCGTGAATGGTGCGAAGAAACTTTATTCGTGGTTCGGCAGGAGGGGAAGGCCAGGTCAAATCAATCTGTGAATCGCCTAGATTAAGAGGCTCCATAGTGGAACAAGCGGAGAGGAGTAACAGGGAGAACATCAAATACACTTTTAACTGCAAGATTTTTCCTCCTCTTAGGCTTTAGACATTCCTACTACCCAGATGATAAAGAAAAAAACCGAGCTACTGCCCCAGACAAGGCCGGTTTTACATATGAAAACTCCCTTGATAGGGAAAGATTTTATAATAAAGCCGACAATTGATAAAATCCATCCATAAAAACCGATTAAAGAGAAGAGCATCCACTCCTGGGACATCATGGAAATCCTTTTTTAAAAAAATTTACGAAGTATGGAGCCTAATTTCAATTTCCAGACCATCACAACTGCTTCATGTACAATCTTTTTTGACATTTTCGATGAACCTGCATGCCTGTCAATAAAGATAATAGGGACTTCCCCAACTCGAAAGCCTTGTTCTACACAACGAAAATTCATTTCAATCTGAAAAGAATATCCATCGGATTTAACTTCATTGAGATTGATAGTTTCAAGGGTCTTTCTGCTGAAGCATTTAAAGCCACTCGTACAATCAGATATTTTTAAACCTGTGATAGTTCGTGTATAAACGCTGGCGAAGTAGCTAAGTATTAGCCGTCGAATAGGCCAGTTGACGACACTTACACCGTTAAGGTACCGAGAGCCTATTACAACATCATATTCAGCCATTTTTTGCAGAAAACAAGGCAATATTTCGGGATCATGAGAAAAATCAGCATCCATTTCGATTATATAGTCCGCACCCTGTTGAAGAGCAAGACGGAAACCTTCCCTGTAGGCAGACCCCAGTCCTAATTTACCTTTACGATGAAGAACATTCAACCGCGGATTCAGGCCAGCCATTTTATCAGCCAGATCGCCTGTCCCGTCAGGAGAATTATCATCTACAATCAAAATCGAGATAGAGTCATCTTGAGCAAGTACCTTTGCTGTCAACTTTTCAAGATTTTCATACTCGTTGTAAGTAGGAATCACTACAACAGCTTTCACAACTGCCACCTTTGGTTAGGATTTTAAAAAAAGCATCAGGTCAATATATTAGCTCAGGGATACAGCATGCAATATAAAACACTCTAACAGTAAACGATATGGAGCTTCTAAGTCAAGTGAAAGGTCCGCGACTAAGGTGGTTGAGGGCATTTACGAAGAGATTCATATTCTAGATAAAAAAAAGCCATGCATTGCATGGCTTTTTTTAAGTGGCGGGGTGGACGGGGCTCGAACCCGCGGCCTCCGGCGTGACAGGCCGGCGTTATAACCAACTTAACTACGACCCCAATAGGTATGATATGATTGAACTCGGGAACTCCCCGAACTAAATATGGTGGGCGAAACAGGGATCGAACCTGTGACATCCAGCTTGTAAGGCTGGCGCTCTCCCAGCTGAGCTATTCGCCCTAAAATGGCGGGGTCGACGGGGCTCGAACCCGCGGCCTCCGGCGTGACAGGCCGGCGTTATAACCAACTTAACTACGACCCCGTAATCTGCTAACTTGAATCATCGTCTCAAGCAGACAACTCTTATATCAAACCTCGAACGATAGTGTCAACATTATTTTTCAAACAAGCCATTTTTAATCAATGGGATATGACTGCTTCTGTCTCTCCAGCTACACCCGTACTGGATTTAGAGTATTTTTGTAAATTCGGGACTGTCGGATCTATCACAAAGGCGTTGGAAATTACCTCATCCATATGCTTTACTGTCCGTATATCCAGTCCAGAAACCAACTCCTTAGGCACCTCGGCAAGGTCTTTGCTGTTTTCCTCAGGAATAAGAATAATCTTTATAAGACCACGCTTTGCAGCAAGTATCTTTTCCTTTAAACCACCAATGCCTAGAACTCTACCAAGAAGAGTAATTTCACCAGTCATGGCGATAGAGTTTTGAACAGCCTTTTTTGTTAGAGCTGAAATAAGCGCGGTTGCCATTGTTATTCCTGCTGATGGCCCATCCTTCGGAATTGCTCCCTCAGGAACATGGATATGGATGTCCAAGTTCTGATAGAAATCAGAATCAAGCCCAAGGAGCAGGGCGCGGGAACGCACGTATGTCATGGCTGCCTGCGCGGACTCCTGCATAACTTCACCTAGTTTACCTGTTATAGTCAGTTTACCTTTCCCTGGCAGAATGGCTACCTCAATTTTTAAGAGCTCGCCACCCACTTCAGTCCAGGCCAGTCCAGTAACAACTCCAATTGAATCAGTTTCCTCACCTATGCCGTGTCTGAAACGACATACACCAAGAAAGTTATTCACCTCTTTGACAGTAATCGAATAGCGGGACTTATTCTTGATTCCTTTAACTATGGCGTGAGCCATTTTCCGGCAGATGGTTGCTACTTCTCGTTCAAGATTCCTTACACCGGATTCCCGAGTATAATGTCTAATTATTTCCAAAATAGCTGAATCGCTAAAAATGATATTCCTGCCATCCAGACCATGGATAGCCAGTTGTTTATTCACAAGGTACTGTTTTGCGATGGCAAGTTTTTCCGTCTCCATATAACCGTCTATTTTAATTATCTCCAGCCTGTCTAAAAGAGGTCTCGGAATCGAATGCAGTGAATTGGCCGTCGTCACGAACATTACTTTTGATAGATCATAGTCCACATCGAGAAAATGATCATTGAATGTACTGTTTTGCTCTGGATCAAGAACTTCCAGTAGGGCGGAGGCTGGATCCCCGCGGAAGTCAGTATTCATCTTGTCTATCTCATCCAATAAAAAAACTGGATTGCTGGCTCCTGTTTTCTTCATACATTGAATTATTTTACCTGGCATTGCGCCAACGTAGGTGCGGCGATGACCCCTTATTTCCGCTTCGTCACGTACCCCGCCAAGAGACATCTTTACATATTTACGTCCTGTTGCTCTGGCAATTGATTTCACCAAAGAGGTCTTGCCAACCCCTGGTGGTCCGACCAGGCAAATGATAGGCCCTTTTAGGGAAGCCAGTGAGGTAACAGCAAGATACTCAAGTATTCTTTCTTTAACTTTCTCGAGTCCGAAATGGTCTAAATCCAGAACTGCTTCTGCAGCAACAATATCTGTGTTTTCAGCAGTAGAATCGCTCCATGGCAAGGATATAAGCCAATCAAGATAATTGCGGATGACAGCTGCTTCTGCGGATGCTGGTGACATAACCTTTAATTTTTTTAATTCAGAAAAAGCTTTGTCTTTTGCCTCCACCGACATCTTCCGCTTTTCTATCTTTTTCTCAAGGTCGACAAGTTCCTGCTTGAACTCGTCTTTGTTGCCAAGTTCTTTCTGGATGGCGCGCATCTGTTCATTTAGGTAGTAATCTTTCTGTGTTTTTTCCATTTGCTTCTTAACACGAGAATGAATACGATTTTCTATCTGCAAGATCTCTATTTCGGATTCCATCAGTAATAGCAGCTTTTCGAGTCTCTTGAGAGGGGAAGATATTGACAGTAGACCCTGTTTATCAGCTAATTTAATGTTAAGATGAGTAGCTATGCTGTCAGCCAGTCGTGACGGTTCTGAAATGCCTGAATAAGAATCGTGTTACTTCTGCAGGGATTGAATTATTCAGTTTAGCGTACTTTTCAAAGGAGGATCGAATCCCACGGATCAGCGCTTTCGATTTAGTACTCGCGGTGGCAGATTCCCTGACATCTTCGACCTCTACTGCAAAATAACCATCGCACGGAAGATAAGCAACAATAGCCCCCCTTTTTTTGCCCTCCACCAGAACTTTAACTGTTCCGTCCGGCAATTTAAGAAGTTGAATGACCTGACAAATTGTGCCGATGCTGAAGATATCATCTTCACCAGGATCCTCTATTTTGGCGTTTTTCTGCGTCGCCAAAAGGATATGCTTGTTGCCGTTCATGGCCGCTTCCAGCGCCAGAATAGACTTTTCCCTTCCAACAAATAGGGGTACCACCATGTGGGGAAAGATAACTATATCTCTTAAAGGAAAGAGAGGGAACCTTGGCGGTTTTCCCTCTCCTGTATTACCGCCGGCAATTGATTTTGTCAGACATTTCAATTTTTCCCATGTCAGGCTGATTCTGCCACGCTCTCATAGACAATGATCGGTTTTTCCTTGCTGTAAATGACATCTTCACTGATCACCACTTCCTTGACCATCGTCTGGGAAGGGATTTCATACATGATATCAAGCATCGCAATTTCCAGGATCGAGCGCAGCCCCTGGCGCCAGTGCTGCGCTTAATGACTCTCTGGCAATGGTACCAAGAGCCGTCGGTAAACTTGTAGCTTGACATGTTCCATGTCCAAAAGTCTCTGATACTGCTTTATCAAGAGCGTTCTTGGGTCTTTCAGTATCTGGACCATCGCTTCTTCGTCCAGTTCCTGCAGTGGTAGCAAGAACCGGGCAACCTGCCTACAAACTCGGGAATGAAACCGAACTTGAGCAGATCTTCCGGTCGTGCATCGGATCACAGTTCTCCCGCTCTCTTTTCAATTTTTTTCTTCTACATCGGCACCAAATCCGAGGGTTTTTACCCCGATCCGCTGTTGAATTATATTATCCAGACCGGAAAAGGCCCCACCGCAGATGAACAGGATATTGGTTGTGTCCACCTTGAGAAATTCCTGTTGGGGGTGCTTTCGGCCTCCCTTCGGAGGAACGCTGGCAACGGTCCCTTCGATTATCTTAAGAAGTGCCTGCTGTACGCCTTCGCCGGATACATCCTGGTGATCGAAGGCGAATCCGATTTTGCGAGCAATCTTGTCGATTTCATCGATATAAATGATGCCGCTTCTGGCCCTTTCCACATCGTAATCGGCAGCCTGAAGGAGATTAAGGATGATATTCTCGACATCTTCACCCACATAGCCCGCCTCAGTAAGATTAGTGGCGTCGGCCATGGCAAAAGGAACCTTCAGAATTCTGGCCAAGGTCTGGGCGAGAAGAGTCTTGCCCGAGCCGGTAGGACCGAGGAGAAGGATGTTGCTCTTCTGCATTTCGACATCTCCTGGCTTTGCTCATTGGCCTCGATACGTTTGTAATGATTATACACTGCCACGGCAAGAACTTTCTTGGCCTGTTCCTGACCGATAACATATTCGTCAAGAACTTCCTTGATTTCCTGCGGCTTGGGGAGCTTTTTTATATCGGGACCTATTGCCTCCTCGAGCTTTGATTCCTCTGCAATGATATCATTGCAGAGCTCGATCATTCGTCGCAGATGTAAACCGTTGGACCACGCAATCAGCTTTTTCACCTCATCCTGACTCTTTCCGCAGAAAGAACAAATGAGGTTGTCGGTTCTGTCATCTCTTCGACTCACCGCGGACCTCCCGTTACGACATTTCTTGATATTATAGCATCAACGATACCATAATTCCGAGCTTCTTCGCCAGACATAAAATAGTCACGTTCCGTATCATCCTCAGCCTTCTCGATCAGTTGGCCGGAATGTTCCGCCATCAACTGGTTAGCTTCTCGTTTCAAACGGAGTATTTCCTTGGCATGAATGTGGATATCGGTTGCCTGCCCTTGAAAACCGCCGATAGGGTTGATGAATCATAATTCGCGAATGGTAAGAGTGAACCTTCCACCTTTCTCCCCCGGCAAGCAGAAAGGCGCCCATCGAAGCAGCCTGTCCGACACAGATAGTTGATACGGGGGCCTTGATGTATCGCATCGTGTCATATATGGCCATCCCGGCGGTAACAACCCCGCCCGGTGAATTGATATACAGATGGATATCCTTGTCCGGGTCTTCCGCCTCGAGAAAAAGCAGCTGGGCGATGATGAGGTTGGCGACACGTATCGTCAATCGCCCCTCCAAAAAAAATGATCCGTTCTTTAAGCAGGCGGGAATGATGTCATATGCCCGCTCGCCCCTCACCGGTTTGTTCGACAACTATGGGTACAAGCATGTCAACTCCTCAAAAATCACAAAATCAGCAGTTTTGGCAGCATGGCCAGCTTCTGCTGGTTCAAGGTGAGCCATGTTTTCCTGCATCTCTTTCAGACGGCTCGCAACAACCTCATCCTTCAAGATAAATTTTTCCTTCTTCACCACAAGCCCGTCATAATCCTTAACAACCACATCAGGAAAAACTTCGACTGTTGCGGAATATTTAAAACTCTCTCCAATCTTGAGCTCGTCGCTATCAATAACCGGATAAGAAACCGGATAAATATTTTCGTCAGTCAAAGCTTTGAAATAAGTATCATTTACAATATTCTTCAGCACATCATCAGCCATTTTATCACTGTAATGTTTCTTGATAAGGTCTTTTGGCGCCTTTCCCTTTCTGAAACCTTTGATGGCGGCATTCTTTCTGATCTCACCAAACACCTTTCCACCTCAGAGGCAACACGTGCCGCCGGTATTTCGAAGTTGATCTTTTTTTTCACAGTGCTTAACGACTCGACACTAATCTGCATTTTAATCCTCTCTTGTCAGGTAATTAACTGGCAGAAAAAACTGCCACATCTTAATTTCAGATTGATTAGAAGGTGGGAACACATGGTAGATTTTCAGGACTGTTGAGTGAAGTCATGGGCATGTTTTTAAACATGCGATTTTCAAAAATAACAAACAGCGGCAGGTGTGTCAAGAAAGAAGTATTAGTGTATACAGGGCTGGTGACAAAGATTATTTCTCTTTTACCCAAGAGAGGACCCTTTAAATAGATGGATTACTTTAGTTCTCGCAAACCGACAAGTTCAGCAAAAATATTTAGAATGCATTCCTTTATATCTATACTTAATACAAAATTATCCTCTTGGCTGGGCCAGTTCCGCTATCGTCACACTGTCCAAAACCTCCACCACTTGCCTCTGCACATCACTCCAGACGTTATGAACTTTGCAGGACTCACCCCGTCAGAAATGCCTCTGTCTATAAGACAGCGATTGGGTACTATCGGACCTTCTACGGCCTCCACTACCTGACGGAGAGTGATGGATGCAGCCGGCCGGCCAAGAACAAAGCCCCCCCCGGTACCACGGGATGAATTAATAATACCGATCTTGGCAAAGCTTTGAAAAATTTTGGCAAGGAAAGTTTGTGGCACATCACAGGCAAGAGCTATCTCACTGATCAGAGAGACCTTGCCCGGAGGTTGCTGAGCCAAGTATATCATTCCTCTTATTGCGTACTCACCCTTGCGGGTCAATTCCATCATGAACATTACCTTTAAGACCGATTTTGTCCTTTTATAATAAACTAAGGGGCGATCTGTCAAGCGAAGAATCACACAATCTAATCTAAATTATTTATCCTCTAAATTACCAACGTCCTTCTGCATGTAAGACTGCCATTCAAGCACCATTCCTGCGTAGTCGAGACCAAAACCGTTCAAAGCTTTAGAGATTGCCGCATCAACAGACATTTTCCTTCCCATGTTAATCAGTATCTCTCTGACATTGAACCAGCCATAGGAGCTGATCATATAATTCACCAGCGAGTAGCTCTGCTCATATGCCAAGGCAGCCTGAGCGGGGTTCAATCCACTGAATGAGCCTTCCAGGGAGGAAACGGCCAAAAAGCCACCATGCTTTGCAACCCGCCCAATTTCTGCCATTGGGACATTGTGTTCCCTTCGCCCCTAGTCGTATCGGCAAGCCCTTCGTTAAGCCAAGTAGGCACATTGCCTCTACCGAGCTCATTGACGACAACATGGGTATATTCATGTGGAAAGTAATCGCTCTGAGTTGAGGTGTAAGTTCCGTGGCCCCACCTATCGGGGAGACGTCTGTTGCCGTCGTAGAGCCCTCCAGACCATTCTGGGCTTGAGGTAACCAGCCGGTAATCTTTCTTGGTGTAAAGGATAACTGGAACTTTTGCGGTCGGGAAATGATCCAGGTCGGATCCGGTCCTGTTATATGCGGTTTCCAGAGCATCCAGGATGGCATCGGCAAGACTGGGAGACCCCATCCACATCATGAAAGAGATTTCGAATTTAGAGCTCTGTACCCCTTGTCCATCTTGTTTTCGACGGCCATTTCTTTGCGAACTTTTTCCAGAAAATCAGCAATCACTTTGTTGCCAGGCTCCAGCACTGCTGCCTTGCCCAAACTTTCGACAGCAGCTTCCAACTCACCTGTATCATAATAGGTACGCCCAAGAAAGTAATGTATGTCTGCGGACTTGCCAATATCTCTGGCACGCTCAAGCCCAAACCTGGCCGATCGAAGTTCTTTGCCAGATAAAACGAACGCCTCGCATCATTGCATATATAGAACTGCCAGGCATCAACTCCCGGGCAAGATCGAAATGATCAGCGGCCTCCTGATAGTGATTGCTATCCAGCTCCTTCTTACCCACATACATATAGAGGGTAGCCAGATTTTTCCGTAATGTTTTATCATAATGGGAAAGGGAATATGCCCTCTCAACTGTTCCAGGGCTTTTTCATATTCGCCCTTGTTGAAAAGTTCCAGTGCGTAATCATTGTGAATAAAAGGATCATTAGCGAAAGCAGGAGAGAAAGAAAAAAGGACGGCCATTATGAGTAAAAAACAAATACCGACCCGGCCAGGTTTTTTTCTACTGGAGCAGCATGTGCATGGACCTGCCCAGCATGCCTTTTATGCAGTAACCTGGTACATACAATCGATTCACCGTGCCTGTTGTATTTTTCCCGACCAGTATGCCGGCTATTTAGATTCCAGCAGTTTTAACAATTGATGCTATACCGCACCGTCGAGTCCATATCCGGCACGAAGTTCAGGTTCGTTCACCCTGTTCGATGAAAGAGTCAGGGAAGTATCCTTGTGATGTTCACACCGTTGAATCCTTCTTCTTCAAGAAACTCAAGCACCACTGAACGAAAACCACCCTGCAGAGCGTCTCCTCGACAGTGACCATTTACCAGTCTTTGCCGCCATTGAAAGCACGACTTTTTTGTCGATGGGCTTGATAAAGCGCATGTTGACAACGGAGACATAAAACCCTTCTAGGGCAAGGAGCTCTGCAGCTTCTAGGGAAGGGCTGACCATGGTTCCTACCCGTGAATGGCAACATCGCCTCCCTCACGAAGAATCTCTCCCCTCGCAATGGGGATCTCCATGAAAACCTGATAATCGGCACACCTAGGCCATTGCCGCGTGGGTAGCGAACGGCTATCGGTCCGTCATGCTTAATGGCGGTGAAAGCATGTGCTGCAGTTCGTTCTCGTCCTTTGGTGCATCACAGTCATGGAAGGTAGATGGCGTAGATAGGACAGGTCAAGACACCATGGTGGGTCGGCCCATCGCTCCCCACCACCCCGGCCCGGTCAATGGCGAAAACAACCGGCAGGTTTTGCAGGCAGACATCATGAAAAACCTGATCGTAGGCTCGTTGCGCAGGAAAGACGAATAAACCGCAAATACCGGTTCGAACCCCGGACCGGCAAGGCCGGCGGCAAACGTAACAGCATGCTGCTCTGCTATCCCCACGTCAAAGAAACGTTCCGGATGTCTGGCTGCAAACCCGGGAAAGGCCTGTACCATCGGGCATAGCTGCCGTTATGGCAACAACCTTTTCATTATCTTCGGCTATTTTCTTCAGCGTTTCCCCGAACACAAAGGTGTAGGAAACAGCTCCACCCTTTCCTTTGGTGACTTTTCCGGAAGCGACGTCAAACGGCCCAACTCCATGGAATAAAGAAGGCTTGTCTTCGGCAGGACCGTATCCTTTGCCTTTTTTGGTTAATACGTGAATAAATACCGCATCATCGAAACGCTTCACATTTTCCAAGGTTTCCATTAACACTTCAACGTTGTGACCATCGATACCGGCACCCACGTAGTTCCAAATGAAAGGCTTCAAAGAGCATCCCCGGAGTAAAAAGGCCCTTCAGGCTTTCCTCGGCCCGTTTTGCGACCTGCAGTACGCCTCGTCCAAGCCCGTCAAGGTTCTCCAGAAAGCCCTCGACGTCCTTCTTTATCTTGTGGACAAACTCATTGGTCATGTCCGGCTAGAAAATTCAAAAACACCGACATTTTCAGATATGGACATTTCATTATCGTTAAGAATGACAACCAGGTCCTTGTTCAGGTGGCCGGCATGATTGAGCCCCTCATAGGCAAGCCCCCCTGTCATAGAACCATCTCCAATTACAGCGATAACCTTATGCCGCTCTTTATTCAGGTCTGGGGCCAAGGCCATGCCCAAGGCTACCGAAATGGAGGTTGAAGAATGCCCAACATCGAAAGCGTCATGGCATGACTCACTCCGCTTCGGAAATCCACTGATTCCACCCAGAGTACGAAGGGTCTTGAACTGTTCACCGCGCCCGGTCAGCAACTTATGGGCATAGGCTTGATGCCCTACATCCCAGACAATTTTATCAATGGGAGTATTGAAAACCCGATGCAGGGCAATGGTGAGCTCAACAGCCCCAAGCTTGGTGCCAAATGGCCGCCATTGCTGGCACAAGTGGTAATGATCATTTCACGCAACTCAGAGGCGAGGGTCGTCAACTCCTTTGCCGAGATTTTTTTCAGCGCCTGCGGTCCATGGATTTTATCAAGCAGAGCAGCCATTAAGACTTCCGTTTCACGATGTAGGTTGCAATTTCTCTAACAGGATGGCCCTGTCATTAAAACCAGAAAGACAGCCAAGAGCAAGGTCCACCAATTCCTGAGCATGCCTCTTTGCTTCAGACAACCCCATCACCGCAGGATAAGTCGCCTTGCCTCGGGCTTCATCACTACCGGCATCCTTGCCGATCTCTTCCGTAGTTCCTTCAATATCCAAAATGTCGTCGGCAATTTGAAGGGCCAGGCCGATGGCCTCACCATAACGGTTAAGGCAAGCCAGCGCCTTCTCATCAGCACCGCCAAGCAACGCACCGGACTTGACCGAAGCCTTGATTAAGGCACCGGTCTTATGGGTATGAATATACTGAACTGTGGCCAAGTCAATGTCTGGGTTACCTTCGCTCTCCATATCCACCACCTGTCCACCAACCATGCCGCGGGAACCTGCACACGAAGATATCTCGTTAATCACCTGAACAATAGCAGCAGAAAGAACACATCCGGCAGCTTTGACGTTACGGAGCAGAATAAATGCCTCGGTAAGTAGAGCATCTCCAGCCAGGATTGCAACGGCCTCGCCAAAAACCTTGTGATTGGTGGGGTTGCCACGACGGAAATCATCATCATCCATGGCGGGCAGATCATCGTGAATCAGTGAGTAAGTGTGAACCATTTCCATGGCGCAGGCAGCAGACATGGCCGGGGATAAATCACCTCCCACGGCATCACACGCAGCGAGCATTAAAATTGGGCGTATCCTTTTCCCGCCGGCAAATATTGAATAACGCATGGATTTGTGCAAGAAGAAGGCAGCTCATCGGCAACAGGCAGAACATGATCGAGTGCCTCATCCACAAGTTTACAGCGTTCCTTAAGATAGCTTTTTATATCCATTTCATCTCATTTCATAAAATATTTTTCGTAGTACGTGTCATTCATCTTCCAGATGAAACTTCTCTGTGATAAAGCTGCCATTCTTCTGTTTTCAAAAGCACCTCAACCCTTTTTTCAGCTTCGTTGAGTTTTTTGAGCAGAAACTGGCTTGCTTGATCCCGTCCTCAAAGGCCTTCAGTGAATCTTCCAGGGAAAGTTCCCCACCTTCCAGCTTCTTCACCACTTCTTCCAGTTTTTTAAGTGATGTCTCAAATTTTTCCACGGCCATATGGACTCTTTCTCCAGCAAAATAGCTGTTATTATACAGATAACTCTTGTTCCGTCAAGAATTGCATGGACGCAGTTACTTGTGCTGTGACTTTACGACGCAGCTGGCAGTGCCATTTTTAAATATAATGTCAATCATATCGCCTGCCTCCAGTTGCACGCTGTCCGTAACCACCCCACCATGGGGCCTTTTCCTCACAATGCTGAAGCCACGGGCGAGCGTTGACAACGGAGAGAGGGCCTGCAGCTTTCCTGCATTGACCGCCACCGACTGCCGGGTCGTTCGAGCAATCGCTCTGTGATACTTTCCAGTCTGGCCCGAAATATCAGCACGGCTTCCCTGCCTTGCTCCACCTTTAGGGCCGGATTCTGCAACTGAAGGCGATTAAGCAGAAAATACCCCTTTTCCGATCGGCGGAGCATCACCTGGCGCACACTGCGTTTCAACCTGTCATCCACATTATCCACGCGCTGGACAAGTGACCAGAGAAGCGAGGGATCTTTCACTGCCCTCGCCAAGAAGTTCAACTCGGCCCACTGTTCATTGAAACACCCGGCGCATGACCAGTCCCAAACGGTGGGACAAACCACCTCCAATTCGGCAGCAAGTTCAGCTTTGCTTTTGACAACGATTTATGAAGCAGCCCATGCAGTCGGTGCTCTCATATCGGCTACAAAATCAGCTATGGTAAAATCAATTTCATGGCCGACGGCAGAGATCACCGGTATCTTAGACTTATGGATGAGACGGGCCCGCACAACCTCTCGTTGAAGGCCCAGAGGTCTTCGAGGGCAACCGCCACCACGGCCGATAATCATGACATCAATCTCGCCATATCTGTTCAAATCTGACAGCTCTCAACGGCCACAACTCCTTCGGCAGCACCATCGCCCGAACCTTCACCCGTCGCAGCATCACCTGGACATTGGCGAAGCGACGGTTGAGGACATGGAGATTAAAATGAATTAAAAATTCAGTCGCCGAAGAAACATCTGCCAATGCGTTGCTGAAAAAGGGGAAGGGGTTTCTTGTGGGACTCAGAAAAGAGTCCTTCTTTGGCCAGGCGCTCCTTCAACTGAATAAAGGCTAGCTGCAATGCACCAATGCCTTTTGGCTCCAGGTACTCCGCAATAAGTTGGTATTCTCCCCGTGCATCAAAAACGGACAATCTTCCGCGAACAATCAGCCCCATGCCATCTGTGGGTTTGAACTTAAGGGCGCGGGTTGATGCTCGAAACATAACGCAGCGCAGCTGGGCTCCGGCATCTTTGAGGCTGAAATAAAAATGACCTGAATGGGGCGTGGCAAGATTTGAGATTTCACCCTCAACCCAGATGTGATCAAAGTTCTCTTCCAGAACCCCTCGACCAGAGCAGTCAGCTGACTTACAGTAAGGATGGTTTTCATCCGTGGAAAAGCTGCACTCTTTTCTCCTTTTCAAGCTGCAGTTTCTCACGGTTTCTATCATACCATATTTTACGGTGTCAAACCGGTTGACCCCGGTAAACAGTCTTCATCGTATGATGCCCACCATGTAAACTAGCCCTTATGTTATAACCATATCCTCTGAAAAAGGAGGTGTCGGCAAAACCACCCTGGCAAAATCTTCGCCATTTTCTTAAAAGCTCTGGATGAAAACCTTCCGATTTCCATTTTCTCCTTTGACAACCATTCCAAGCATCGAAAGAGATGTTCTCCATCAAAGGGCAGAAACTAGATAAAGATGTTTCTGATCTGCTGCTGGAAACGCCTGGGAAAAAGACTGCTTCATACAGGCCAATATGGGGTTAACTACATCCCATCTTCCACAGCTTTGAGCGATCTGAAGGGATCAATCAAAGGACCGATGGTTCTGGCGCGGCTCCTAGCTGCCTCTGGCGTTTCCGGAGTTCTTATCATCGATACCAGGCCAGACTTGGATATTCTAACACAAAATGCACTCTATGCAGCTGATCAGGTCATCATCCCCATTAAGGATATGGCAAGCATGGAGGACTGCCAGCAATCCTTCGACCTCTTCGACAAACGTGGCTTGGACAAAAAAAGCCTCGCCCTCATCCCTTGCCTGATTGACAAAAGGATCAAGTACGACGGGATGTTTGGCGATCAAAAGACCCTGCTCAAGGCTTATGCCATTAATCGAGGTTACCGCTGCCACGACAACTTTATATCAAAGAGCCCGAAGGTTGAAAGCCTCAACACCAATCCTGAAGGGAAAATATATCCGATACTTACCCATGGCCGTGGTAACGACGTCTTCAATCAGTTTACGCAACTGGCACGGAGCGTCTTGGAAGAGATGAACTCTGTAAAGGAGTCCGTGCGTTTCCCTTCCATCAATGGTTGACTACGGAAGACAAGAGGAAGAAAGAAGCTTTTTTTGCCGCTTGAGTCCACAATCTCATCCATCCACACCTATGTGCATATCACTGCAAGGTGTTCATGACTGGTGTTTCTTATTTTTATGAAACTTCGGATGGTGGCGCCACCGGCTTCATGGAAGAAAGTTGCTTTTCCAAATTCCTGCTGTCATCCATTTACAATCTGCCAATTGATTTTGCAAGTGATGACCCAGTCCGACTCATGGTCCATGACACCGCCAGGGAGTGGTTTGCTTTCAAACCCCTGCAGAATGGGACTGGGGCTGAGGTGGAATGCCACCGCTTCGATCTCAGGGGCTCCCCACTATCGAAAAAAACATATCCCCTCATCCAGTTGTCTCCCCTCATCTCACAGACTTTGAATGGTCACGGAGACACCCTTCGGGACGCATTCCTTCTGGTGCAGCCCATAAATGCACAAAGACTGACTCAATACTCGTCGAATCACTATCGTGAATTTTCCAGATTGAAGAAGAGAATTGCCGAACAGATTAATTGAGGAAGGGCGGTTTCCTGCAACCATCAACTGACAAGCTGAGAAGCATAAACGAAGGTCATACCCTCTTTCTTCAATAGGGGCATCATGCCCGATAGCGCCTGGATCGTTGTCTGATACGGATGACAAATGGCTATTGCGCTACCACGCCTCCTCGCTATCTCGGCAGCCTCTTGCAGCTGCTGCTGTATCGCCCCCACATCCTGGACATTATCAAGCAGTTACCCACGGGTGCCGGCTTTATGCACTCCCCCGCCGAGCAAGAGTGAACCCTATTGATTTTGGGAGAGGTTCTGCTGTCGATGAAGAACATATCCTGTCCTTTCAATAACTGCAGCACCGTCTGCATCTTTTCTTCATGTTCAGTGAAGCGTGAGCCCATATGATTATTTGCACCAACTGCATAGGGAACGTCCTGCAGATAAGCCCTGACCTTCGCCGTTAACTGTTCGTTGCTGTCAGAAGGGAGGAGGCCATTTTTTTCAAGCTTTTTTTCCGGATAGCCCTGAGGTTCCATAGGCATGTGCACCATTACCTCCCCAGAAGGGGGGAAGGCTATTGCAGCAACGGATTTTGCCTGGGTAAATCTAGGAATAACAGAAAAGGTTATGGGGAGATCTATATCCAGAAAAGGATCCGGCTTCCTTTGCGCCGCGCCCCATATCATCAATTAGAATTGCTACTGTTCCGGGTCTGATTCCCTTTGGGCTTTGCTTTAGGTCTCTGTTGGAGTTGGACCTGTCTTGGCCCCAGAGTAGACGGGATGTTTTTTTTCATGCTGCAAAGGAGGGCGTGACGGCATCTTGACCCGCTCTTCCAGTTTCCCCTTGTTCAACCGGCTTTACAGTTGTACTACGTCTTGATTTTTCCAAAAGAAAAAAAGCAAGGACTATCAGTACACGATCGTTATGATGAGCGCCGCCAATTGACTGTCAGGGTTGCCGGAGCTTTTTCTTCTGTTCGAATTACTTTTTGTCTTTTTGGTGATTTTCTGTCCCTCATGTCCTGAATGATTCAACAAACTAAGAACTTATCTCTATTGTTCCAACTGCAAAAGTATCCGCATGACGTAAACCGGATCTTTTAACCTCAGATGTTAAAAGCAGTCATGCGCCGACACGGGTCACAAAATCGTCCCAAAAACTGCCTGCTTATAGGGAACAATATTAGTTCAGGCGGCGGTAATTGTCATAAGTCCAGTATCTATGGCCGCAACATCCGGCAAATTGCTTCCACATCCAGACTCGACCTCAGCCTGAGTTCCGTCTACCATGTTTTTTAAGGAGGCAACGCCTTTCGTCAGTTCGTCCTCACCAACCATCAAGGTGAAATAATTATTGAACTTAAGGGAGCGCCGCATCTGGCTCTTTAGGCTCTTACCGGCGAATCGGTTTCCACTGCACAGCCCTTCTTTCTGCTACCCTGACATCAATCTGAATGCCTCGAGCTGAGCGGCCTCTCCCAATGCGGCAAATAAAAACATCCGGTTGTCTCGCGGAAATCCCCCTCTGCAAGAAGTAGTGCAACCCCCTCGGCACCCATGGCAAAGCCAATACCCGAAAGACTTGGCCCCCCAGATCTTCAATCAGGCCATCATAACGCCCTCCAGCAGCAACGGCACTCTGGGCACCAAGAAGACCAGTCACAAGCTCGAATGTGGTCCTGGTATAGTAGTCGAGTCCTCTAACCATACGTGGATTTATGCTATATTCAGTGTCTACAGATTCAAGATGCTTTCTGGTCATGGCAAAGTGGTCATTGCATGCGGTACAGAGGTTATCAAGCACAGACGGAGCATCTATTGTCGCCGTCTTGCAGCCGCTGGACTTGCAATCAAGCGCCCTTAGCGGGTTAGTTTCTATTCGTCGCTGGCAGTCTTCACAAAGTTTATCAAATTTACCTTTTAGGAAGTCTTTCAGGACCTGACGGTATGCTGGCCTGCATTCGGGGCAACAAGGGAGTTTATCTGCAGCACTGGCTCAGTGAGACCGAGCTCGGCAAAGAAATGGCAGAGCATGGTAAGAATCTGGGCGTCAATCTTTGGATCAGAAAGGCCGGTGACCTCGGCCCCGATCTGATGAAATTGCCGGTAACGACCTTTTTGAGGCCGCTCGTAGCGAAACATGGGGCCCATGTAATAGAGTTTGGCAACTGGATCGGCGGCATAGAGTTTGTGTTCAATGAAGGCTCGCATGATGCTGGCAGTACCCTCAGGACGCAAGGTGACTTATTTTGCCCCTTATCGACAAAAGAATACATTTCCTTTTCAACGATATCTGTAGCATCGCCAATGGAGCGACAGAACAGTTCTGTCTTTTCCAGAATCGGCACCCTTATCTCAGAGAAACCGTATAGCTCGAAAATCCTTCTAGCCGTTTTCTCAATGTGCTGCCACTTCTCAACCTCCTGGAAGTATATCGTTAAAACCTTTAATACCAGTAATACTCACGCCTGTTGATCTCCTTGACCAGATTTGGAATTCCTTGCCCCTATGTAAAAAACTCTGTTTTTGCCATCAGCTTTGCTGCGATACATGGCCTGATCTGCCAGTTCAAGGAGTTGTATCTTGGAGCTTGCATCCTGGGGATAGCAGGCATAACCAAGACTGGCTGTTAGCTTGATCTCTAGGCCGTCGCTTCTGTTGAAAACATGATTCTCTATGGACCCGCGGATACGTTCTGCAACAGCGGCTGCACCAGTAATGCCAGTTTCAACGAGAATGATGGTGTATTCATCGCCGCCGTAACGAATGAGGGTATCCACATCACGCACGGACTTTTTCAGCAGCAGTCCAACTTCTGCCAGAGATTTACTGCCCACAAGATGACCACACTGGTCGTTGACCCGCTTGAACAAATCAATATCCAGAAAAATAACGGAGATATTTAAAGAATAGCGCTTATTTCTTTTTCCTTTTCCAGGGCGACATCGAAGGAAACGGTAATTAAAAAACCCGGTCAGTTCATCAATGTAAAGCAGATTTTTCGGCACCCTCTCAACGGCTAGCATTTTCCAGCGCCGAGTGATGATTGAACAAGAATAAGATTGATGTTATTGAGTGTCAATTTCCTTCGGAAAAACTTTTTTTCGGAATCATTAAAGAGGGATTACGATTCCCTGAAAGAACCTTTTACATTCTCACTACGGGAAGCATCGCGTTCTTTATGATACTTCTTTTCGCAAATTGAAGACAGCTGCATCAGGTCCGTTAAAAGGATAGAAGTTCTGAAAATCTTCCCCACATCAACCATGCTGAAGATCAATTCCCCCAGTGCGGTTGCGTGCTCTTCATCGAACCCCTTCATCTCTTTCAACTCCAGGGTCCCGGACTATCTGCAAAATAACCTAAAGCCCTGCTGACGCCGACCTCCTTGGCCAAGGAATCCACCATCAGGGAATAAATACGCTCGAAGTCCAGGCAATTTGCGATGGTTTGGTTGTTTGAAAAAGATTTATCAGTCTTTTCAATTCCTGGTTTTCATCAAGAAGCCGCCTCTGCTCAAAACACAGTGCAACAGCATGTCTGAATTCGTCATTATTTATGGGTTTAAGAAGATAATCCCGTGCTCCATTCTTGAGAGCAAAAACTGCTGACTCTGTATTGGCGTGTCCGGTGACCATGATGACATCTATGGTGGGGTCGAGCTGTTTGACCCTGGAAAGCAGATCTAGTCCGCTCATATCAGGCATCACCATATCTGTTACAACCAGTTGGTATTGGTTGCGACTTATCATCTCCAGTGATTGTTCCCCGGAAACAGCCACGTCAACGACAAAGCCTTCCTCTTTCAAAAGATCGAAAAAGATCTCTCTAAAAAAGCTGTCGTCTTCTACTACCCCAATCTCGAGATGAGGGAAATATTCTGAGGCTGTCAATGACTTTTACAGCGACCTGATGAACTGGTTTAAATGTAGGAGCGACTGGAAATTTGGGACTCAAACTATCAGAATAATCAGAATGATGTCAAATTAAAAGCCCTTCTCTGACCGTCAACAGCAAACTTACCGTGTCTTTCATCGTAGATCAGGCTTATTGTTCCATCCAATATCTGTCCGACAAACTTTAGTCCCTTTAACCTTTAGTTTTGTTAAGGTCTGATGAGCTTCTTCAGACCTTAACAAAACTAAAGGTTAAAGGGACTAAAGTTTGTCGGACGGATCTGGATGGAACAATAAGCCTGATCTACGATGAAAGACACGGTAAGTTTGCTGTTGACGGTCAGAGAAGGGCTTTTAATTTGACATCATTCTGATTATTCTGATAGTTTGAGTCCCAAATTACCATCGCTGCTACATTTAAACCAGTTCATCAGTCGTGTAAAAGTCATTGACAGCCTCAGGAGATTTTCCTCATGCAGAGGATTCTTGTAGTAGAAGACGACAGCTTTTTTAGAGAGATCTTTTTCGATCTTTTGAAAGAGGGAGGCTTTGTCGTTGACGTGGCTGTTTCCGGGAACAATCACTGGAGATGATAAGTCGCAACCAATACCAACTGGTTGTAACAGATATGGTGATGCCTGATATGAGCGGACTAGATCTGCTTTCCAGGGTCAAACAGCTCGACCCCACCATAGATGTCATCATGGTCACCGGACACGCCAATACAGAGTCAGCAGTTTTTGCTCTCAAGAATGGAGCACGGGATTTATCTTCTTAAACCCATAAATAATGACGAATTCAGACATGCTGTTGCACTGTGTTTTGAGCAGAGGCGGCTTCTTGATGAAAACCAGGAATTGAAAAGACTGATAAATCTTTTTCAAACAAGCCAAACCATCGCAAATTGCCTGGACTTCGAGCGTATTTATTCCCTGATGGTGGATTCCTTGGCCAAGGAGGTTGGCGTCAGCAGGGCTTTAGGTTATTTTGCGGATGAGTCCGGGACCCTGGAGTTGAAAGAGATGAAGGGGTTCGATGAAGAGCACGCAACCGCACTGGGGGAATTGATCTTCAGCATGGTTGATGTGGGGAAGGAGACCAGAACTTCTATCCTTTTAACGGACCTGATGCGGCTGTCTTCAATTTGCGAAAAGATGTCCATAAAGAACGCAATGCTTCTTTTAGTGAGATCTAAAAGGTTACTTCAGGGAATCGTAATCCTCTTTAATGATTCCGAAAAAGTTTTTCCGAGGAACTGACACTCAATAACATCAATCTTATTCTTGTTCAATCATCACTGGCGCTGGAAAATGCTAGCCGTTATGCCAGTGCCAAAAATCTGCTTTACATTGATGAACTGACCGGGCTTTTTAATTACCGTTACCTCGATGTCGCCCTGGAAAAGGAAATAAGAAGGGCTGAGCGCTATTCTTTAAATATCTCCGTCATTTTTCTGGATATTGATTTGTTCAAGCGGGTCAACGACCAGCGTGGTCTATCTTGTGGGCAGTAACCTGGCGGAAGTCTGGACCGCTGCTGAAAAAGTCCGTGCCAGTGGACTGTGGATACCCTCATTCGTTACGGCGGCGATGAATACACCATCATTCTCGTTGAAACTGGCATTACTGGTGCAGCCGCTGTTGCAGAACGTATCCGCGGGTCCATAGAGAATCATGTTTTCAACAGAAGCGACGGCCTAGAGATCAAGCTAACAGCCAGTCTTGGTTATGCCTGCTATCCCCAGGATGCAAGCTCCAAGATACAACTCCTTGAACTGGCAGATCAGGCCATGTATCGCAGCAAAGCTGATGGCAAAAACAGAGTTTTTTACATAGGGGCAAGGAATTCCAAATCTGGTCAAGGAGATCAACAGGCGTGAGTATTACTGGTATTAAAGGTTTTAACGATATACTTCCAGGGGAGGTTGAGAAGTGGCAGCACATTGAGAAAACGGCTAGAAGGATTTTCGAGCTATACGGTTTCTCTGAGATAAGGGTGCCGATTCTGGAAAGACAGAACTGTTCTGTCGCTCCATTGGCGATGCTACAGATATCGTTGAAAAGGAAATGTATTCTTTTGTCGATAAGGGGCAAAATAGTGTCACCTTGCGTCCTGAGGGTACTGCCAGCATCATGCGAGCCTTCATTGAACACAAACTCTATGCCGCCGATCCAGTTGCCAAACTCTATTACATGGGCCCCATGTTTCGCTACGAGCGGCCTCAAAAAGGTCGTTACCGGCAATTTCATCAGATCGGGGCCGAGGTCACCGGCCTTTCTGATCCAAAGATTGACGCCCAGATTCTTACCATGCTCTGCCATTTCTTTGCCGAGCTCGGTCTCACTGAGCCAGTGCTGCAGATAAACTCCCTTGGTTGCCCCGAATGCAGGCCAGCATACCGTCAGGTCCTGAAAGACTTCCTAAAAGGTAAATTTGATAAACTTTGTGAAGACTGCCAGCGACGAATAGAAACTAACCCGCTAAGGGCGCTTGATTGCAAGTCCAGCGGCTGCAAGACGGCGACAATAGATGCTCCGTCTGTGCTTGATAACCTCTGTACCGCATGCAATGACCACTTTGCCATGACCAGAAAGCATCTTGAATCTGTAGACACTGAATATAGCATAAATCCACGTATGGTTAGAGGACTCGACTACTATACCAGGACCACATTCGAGCTTGTGACTGGTCTTCTTGGTGCCCAGAGTGCCGTTGCTGCTGGAGGGCGTTATGATGGCCTGATTGAAGATCTGGGGGGGCCAAGTCTTTCGGGTATTGGCTTTGCCATGGGTGTCGAGAGGGTTGCACTACTTCTTGCAGAGAGGGATTTCCGCAAGCGTCCGGATGTTTTTATTGCCGCATTGGGAGAGGCCGCTCAGCTCGAGGCATTCAGATTGATGTCAGGGTTGCAGAAGAAGGGCTGTGCAGTGGAAACCGATTTCGCCGGTAAGAGCCTAAAGAGCCAGATGCGGCGCTCGGACAAGTTCAATAGTTATTTTACCCTGATCATAGGTGAGGACGAACTGACAAAAGGCGTTGCTGCCTTAAAAAACATGGATGACGGAACTCAGGCTGAGGTCGGTCTGGATGTGGAAGCAATTTGCCGGATGTTGCGGCCATAGATACTGGACTTATGACAATTACCGCCGCCTGAACTAATATTGTTCCCTATCAGCGGGCGGTTTTTTCTACGAGTTTGTAACCCATGGCGCATGACTGCTTTTAACATCTGAGGTTAAAAGATCCGGTTTACGTCATGCGGATACTTTTGCAGTTGGAACAGAAGAGATAAGTTCTTAGTTTATTAAATCAGTCAGAACCGGAGGGGCAGAAATTGGCCAAAAAGAAGGGGAAGGGTTCAAACAGAAGAAAAAGCTCCGGCGGCCCTTACCGGCAATTGGCAGCACTCATCATAACAATCCTACTGATAGTCCTTGCTTTTTTTCTTTTGGAAGAATCAAGACGTAGTACAACTGTAAAGCCGGTTGAACAAGGGAAACTGGAAGAGCGTCGCAAGATGCCGTCACGCCCTCCTTTGCAGCATGAAAAAAAACATGCCGTCTACTCTGGGGCCAAGACAGGTCCGGCTGAACAACCTAAAGCAAAGCCCAGGGTTACCGGACCCGGAACAGTAGCAATTATAATTGATGATATGGGGCGCAGCACAAAGGAAGCCAGATCTTTGCTGGATATAGATCTCCCCATAACCTTTTCTGTTATACCCGGATTTGCCCAGGCAAAATCCGTTGCTGCAATAGCCCATGACAGGGGAGGGGAGGTAATGGTGCACATGCCTATGGAACCTCAGGGCTATCCGGAAAAAAAGCTTGAAAAAAATGGCCTGCTGCTTTCTGACAGCAACGAACAGTTAACGGCGAAGGTCAGGGCTTATCTGCAGGACGTTCCCTATGCAGTTGGTGCAAATAATCATATGGGCTCACGCTTCACTGAACATGAAGAAAAGATGCAGACGGTGCTGCAGTTATTGAAAGGACAGGATATGTTCTTCATCGACAGCAGAACCTCTCCCAAATCAATAGGGTTCACTCTTGCTCGGCAGATGGGGCTAAAAGCCGGCACCCGTCAGGTATTCCTTGATAATGTCCAGGATGTGGGGGCGATAAGGGCGCAGCTGCAAGAGGCTGCCGATACAGCGAGGAGGCGTGGTAGCGCAATAGCCATTTGTCATCCGTATCAGACAACGATCCAGGCGCTATCGGGCATGATGCCCCTATTGAAGAAAGAGGGTATTACCTTCGTTTATGCTTCTCAGCTTGTCAGTTGATGGTTGCAGGAAACCGCCCTTCCTCAATTAATCTGTTCGGCAATTCTCTTCTTCAATCTGGAAAATTCACGATAGTTATCTTCGACGAGTATTGAGTCAGGTCTTTGTGCATTTATGGGCTGCACCAGAAGGAATGCGTCCCGAAGGGTGTCTCCGTAACCATTCAAAGTCTGTGAGATGAGGGGAGACAACTGGATGAGGGGATATGTTTTTTTCGATAGTGGGGAGCCCCTGAGATCGAAGCGGTGGCATTCCACCTCAGCCCCAGTCCCATTCTGCAGGGGTTTGAAAGCAAAAGCCGACTCCCTGGCGGTGTCATGGAGCATTAGTCGGACTGGGTCATCACTTGCAAAATCAATTGGCAGATTGTAAATGGATGACAGCAGGAATTTGGAAAAGCAACTTTCTTCCATGAAGCCGGTGGCGCCACCATCCGAAGTTTCATAAAAATAAGAAACACCGTCATGAACACCTTCCAGTGATCTGCCGCATAGTATGCAATGGGATTTAAGTCCACTCAAGCGGGCAAAAAAAGCTTCTTTCTTCCTCTTGTCTTCCGTAGTCAACCATTGATGGAAGAGAAACGCACGGGACTCCTTTACAGAGTTCATTTCTTCCAAGACGCTCCGTGCCAGTTGGGTAAACTGATTGAAGACGTCGGTACCACGGCCATGGGTAAGTATCGGATATATTTTCCCTTCAGGATTGGTGTTGAGGCTTTCAACCTTCGGGCTCTTTGATATAAAGTTGTCGTGGCAGCGGTAACCTCGATTAATGGCATAAGCCTTGAGCAGCGTCTTTTGATCGCCAAACATCCCGTCGTACTTGATCCTTTCGTCAATCAGGCAAGGGATGAGGGCGAGGCTTTTTTTGTCCAAGCCACGTTTGTCGAAGAGGTCGAAGATATTGCGGCAGTTCTCCATGCTTGCCATATCCTTAATGGGGATGATGACCTGATCAGCTGCATAGAGTGCATTTTGCGTCAGAATATCCAAGTCTGGCCTGGTATCGATGATAAGAACTCCGGAAATGCCAGAGGCAGCTAGGAGCCGCGCCAGAACCATCGGTCCTTTGATTGATCCCTTCAGATCGCTCAAAGCTGTGGAAGATGGGATGTAGTTAACCCCATATTGGCCTGTATGAAGCAGTTCTTTGCCAGGCGTTTCCAGCAGCAGATCAGAAACATCTTTATCTAGTTTCTGCCCTTTGATGGCGAACATCTTGTCAATGCTGAAATGGTTGTCAAAGGAGAAAATGGAGACCGGAAGGTTTTCATCCAGAGCTTTTAAGAAAATGGCGAGGTTTGTTGCCAGGGTGGTTTTGCCGACACCTCCTTTTTCAGAGGATATGGTTATAACATAAGGGTAAGTTTGCATGGTGGGCATCATACAATGAACCTGTTACCGGGGTCAACCGGTTTGACACCGTAAATATGGTATGATAGAAACCGTGAGAAACTGCAGATTGACGAGGAGAAAAGAGTGCAGCTTTTCCACGATAAAACCATCCTTACTGTAAGTCAGCTGACTGCTCTGGTCCGAGGGGTTCTGGAAGAGAATTTTGATCACATCTGGGTTGAGGGTGAAATCTCAAATCTTGCCACGCCCCATTCAGGTCATTTTTATTTCAGCCTCAAAGATGCAGGAGCCCAGCTGCGCTGCGTTATGTTTCGAGCATCAACACGCGCCCTTAAGTTCAAACCCACAGATGGCATGGGGCTGATTGTTCGCGGAAGACTGTCCGTTTTTGATGCACGGGGAGAATACCAACTTATTGCGGAGTACCTGGAGCCAAAAGGCATTGGTGCATTACAGTTAGCTTTTATTCAGTTGAAGGAGCGCCTGGCCAAAGAAGGACTCTTTTCTGAGTCCCACAAGAAACCCCTTCCCCTTTTGCCGCAACGCATTGGCATTGTTACTTCGGCGACAGGGGCCGCCATCCATGACATTCTCCATGTCCTCAACCGTCGCTTCGCCAATGTCCAGGTGATGCTGCGACCGGTAAAGGTTCAGGGCGATGGTGCTGCCGAAGATATAGCCGTAGCGATATCAGATTTGAACAGATATGGCGAGATTGATGTCATGATTATCGGCCGTGGTGGCGGTTCCCTCGAAGACCTCTGGGCCTTCAACGAAGAGGTTGTCGCCCGTGCCATCCATAAGTCTAAGATACCGGTGATCTCTGCCGTCGGCCATGAAATTGATTTTACCATAGCTGATTTTGTAGCCGATATGAGAGCACCGACTCCATCGGCTGCTGCCGAAATCGTTGTCAAAAGCAAAGCTGAACTTGCTGCCGAATTGGATGCATTGTCCCACCGTTTGGGACTGGTCATGCGCCGGGTTTTGAATGAACAGTGGGCCGAGTTGAACTCTTTGGCGAGGGCAGTGAAAGATCCCTCGCTTCTGCTTGGTCACTTGTCCCAGCGCGTGGATGATCTGGATGACAGGTTGAAACGCAGTGTGCGCCAGGTGATGCTCCGCCGATCGGAAAAGGGGTATTTTCTGCTTAATCGCCTTCAGTTGCAGAATCCGGCCCTAAAGGTGGAGCAAGGCAGGGAAGCCGTGCTGATATTTCGGGCCAGACTGGAAAGTATCACAGAGCGATTGCTCGAACGAGCCCGGCAGTCGGTGGCGGTCAATGCAGGAAAGCTGCAGGCCCTCTCTCCGTTGTCAACGCTCGCCCGTGGCTTCAGCATTGTGAGGAAAAGGCCCCATGGTGGGGTGGTTACGGACAGCGTGCAACTGGAGGCAGGCGATATGATTGACATTATATTTAAAAATGGCACTGCCAGCTGCGTCGTAAAGTCACAGCACAAGTAACTGCGTCCATGCAATTCTTGACGGAACAAGAGTTATCTGTATAATAACAGCTATTTTGCTGGAGAAAGAGTCCATATGGCCGTGGAAAAATTTGAGACATCACTTAAAAAACTGGAAGAAGTGGTGAAGAAGCTGGAAGGTGGGGAACTTTCCCTGGAAGATTCACTGAAGGCCTTTGAGGACGGGATCAAGCAAGCCAGTTTCTGCTCAAAAAAACTCAACGAAGCTGAAAAAAGGGTTGAGGTGCTTTTGAAACAGAAGAATGACAGCTTTATCACAGAGAAGTTTCATCTGGAAGATGAATGACACGTACTACGAAAAATATTTTATGAAATGAGATGAAATGGATATAAAAAGCTATCTTAAGGAACGCTGTAAACTTGTGGATGAGGCACTCGATCATGTTCTGCCTGTTGCCGATGAGCTGCCTTCTTCTTTGCACAAATCCATGCGTTATTCAATATTTGCCGGCGGGAAAAGGATTCGCCCAATTTTAATGCTCGCTGCGTGTGATGCCGTGGGAGGTGATTTATCCCAGGCCATGTCTGCTGCCTGCGCCATGGAAATGGTTCACACTTACTCACTGATTCACGATGATCTGCCCGCCATGGATGATGATGATTTCCGTCGTGGCAACCCCACCAATCACAAGGTTTTTGGCGAGGCCGTTGCAATCCTGGCTGGAGATGCTCTACTTACCGAGGCATTTATTCTGCTCAGTAACGTCAAAGCTGCCGGATCTGTTTCTTCTGCTGCTATTGTTCAGGTGATTAACGAGATATCTTCGTGTGCAGGTTCCCGCGGCATGGTTGGTGGACAGGTGGTGGATATGGAGAGCGAAGGTAACCCAGACATTGACTTGGCCACAGTTCAGTATATTCATACCCATAAGACCGGTGCCTTAATCAAGGCTTCGGTCAAGTCCGGTGCGTTGCTTGGCGGTGCTGATGAGAAGGCGCTGGCTTGCCTTAACCGTTATGGTGAGGCCGTCGGCCTGGCCTTTCAAATTGCCGACGACATTTTGGATATTGAAGGAACTACGGAAGAGATCGGCAAGGATGCCGGTAGTGATGAAGCCCGAGGCAAGGCGACTTATCCTGCGGTGATGGGGTTGTCTGAAGCAAAGAGGCATGCTCAGGAATTGGTGGACCTTGCTCTTGGCTGTCTTTCTGGTTTTGATCACAGGGCCGATCCTCTTAGAGAAATTGCAACCTACATCGTGAAACGGAAGTCTTAATGGCTGCTCTGCTTGATAAAATCCATGGACCGCAGGCGCTGAAAAAAATCTCGGCAAAGGAGTTGACGACCCTCGCCTCTGAGTTGCGTGAAATGATCATTACCACTTGTGCCAGCAATGGCGGCCATTTGGCACCAAGCTTGGGGGTTGTTGAGCTCACCATTGCCCTGCATCGGGTTTTCAATACTCCCATTGATAAAATTGTCTGGGATGTAGGGCATCAAGCCTATGCCCATAAGTTGCTGACCGGGCGCGGTGAACAGTTCAAGACCCTTCGTACTCTGGGTGGAATCAGTGGATTTCCGAAGCGGAGTGAGTCATGCCATGACGCTTTCGATGTTGGGCATTCTTCAACCTCCATTTCGGTAGCCTTGGGCATGGCCTTGGCCCGAGACCTGAATAAAGAGCGGCATAAGGTTATCGCTGTAATTGGAGATGGTTCTATGACAGGGGGGCTTGCCTATGAGGGGCTCAATCATGCCGGCCACCTGAACAAGGACCTGGTTGTCATTCTTAACGATAATGAAATGTCCATATCTGAAAATGTCGGGGCTCTCTCGAATTTTCTCAGCCGGACCATAACCAATGAGTTTGTCCACAAGATAAAGAAGGACGTCGAGGGCTTTCTGGAGAACCTTGACGGGCTTGGACGAGGCGTACTGCAGGTCGCAAAACGGGCCGAGGAAAGCCTGAAGGGCCTTTTTACTCCGGGGATGCTCTTTGAAGCCTTTGGTTTCGAATACGTGGGTCCCATAGATGGTCACAACGTTGAAGTGTTAATGGAAACCTTGGAAAATGTGAAGCGTTTCGATGATGCGGTACTTATTCACGTATTAACCAAAAAAGGCAAAGGATACGGTCCTGCCGAAGACAAGCCTTCTTTATTCCATGGAGTTGGGCCGTTTGACGTCGCTTCCGGAAAAGTCACCAAAGGAAAGGGTGGAGCTGTTTCCTACACCTCTGTGTTCGGGGAAGCGCTGAAGAAAATAGCCGAAGATAATGAAAAGGTTGTTGCCATAACGGCAGCTATGCCCGATGGTACAGGCCTTTCCGGGTTTGCAGCCAGACATCCGGAACGTTTCTTTGACGTGGGGATAGCAGAGCAGCATGCTGTTACGTTTGCCGCCGGCCTTGCCAGTCAGGGGTTCAAACCGGTATTTGCGGTTTATTCGTCTTTCTTGCAACGAGCCTACGATCAGGTTTTTCATGATGTCTGCCTGCAAAACCTGCCGGTTGTTTTCGCCATTGACCGGGCCGGGGTGGTGGGGAGCGATGGGCCGACCCACCATGGTGTTTTTGACCTGTCCTATCTACGCCATCTACCTTCCATGACTGTGATGGCACCAAAGGACGAGAACGAACTGCAGCACATGCTTTTCACCGCCATTAAGCATGACGGACCGATAGCCGTTCGCTACCCACGCGGCAATGGCCTAGGTGTGCCCATTGATCAGGTTTTCATGGAGATCCCCATTGCGAGGGGAGAGATTCTTCGTGAGGGAGGCGATGTTGCCATTTTAGCGGTAGGAACCATGGTCAGCCCTTCCCTAGAAGCTGCAGAGCTCCTTGCCCTAGAAGGGTTTAATGTCTCCGTTGTCAACATGCGCTTTATCAAGCCCATCGACAAAAAACTCGTGCTTTCAATGGCGGCAAAGACTGGTAAATTGGTCACTGTCGAGGAAAATGTACTGCAGGGTGGTTTTGGTTCGGTGGTGCTTGAGCTTCTTGAAGAAGAAGATTTAACCCGTATCAACGTAACAAGGTTAGGCTTCCCTGACTGTTTCGTCGAACAGGGTGAACAACCTGAGCTACGTGCCAGATATGGACTGGACGGTGCGGGTATAGCATCAGTTGTTAAGAAACTGCTGGAATCTAAATAGCCGGCATACTGGTCGGGAAAAATACAACAGGCACGGTGAATCGATGGTATGTACCAGGTTACTGCATAAAGGCATGCTGGGCAGGTCCATGCACATGCTGCTCCATAGAAAAAAACCTGGCCGGGTCGGTATTTGTTTTTTACTCATAATGGCCGTCCTTTTTTCTTTCTCTCCTGCTTTCGCTAATGATCCTTTTATTCACAATGATTACGCACTGGAACTTTTCAACAAGGGCGAATATGAAAAAGCCCTGGAACAGTTGCAGAGGGCATTTTCCCTTTACCCTTATGATGAAACATTACGGAAAAATCTGGCTACCCTCTATATGTATGTGGGTAAGAAGGAGCTGGATAGCAATCACTATCAGGAGGCCGCTGATCATTTCGATCTTGCCCGGGAGTTGATGCCTGGCAGTTCTATATATGCAATGATGCGAGGCGTTGCGTTTTATCTGGCAAAGAACTTCGATGCGGCCAGGTTTGAGCTTGAGCGTGCCAGAGATATTGGCGAGTCCACAGACATACATTACTTTCTTGGGCGTACCTATTATGATACAGGTGAGTTGGAAGCTGCTGTCGAAAGTTTGGGCAAGGCAGCAGTGCTGGAGCCTGGCAACAAAGTGATTGCTGATTTTCTGGAAAAAGTTCGCAAAGAAATGGCCGTCGAAAACAAGATGGACAAGGGGCACAGCTCTAAATTCGAAATCTCTTATGATGCGGAGGCAACCTCCAGTCTTGCCGATGCCATCCTGGATGCTCTGGAAACCGCATATAACAGGACCGGATCCGACCTGGATCATTTCCCGACCGCAAAAGTTCCAGTTATCCTTTACACCAAGAAAGATTACCGGCTGGTTACCTCAAGCCCAGAATGGTCTGGAGGGCTCTACGACGGCAAGATACGTCTCCCCATAGGTGGGGCCACGGAACTTACACCTCAACTCAGAGCGATTCTTTCACATGAATATACCCATGTTGTCGTCAATGAGCTCGGTAGAGGCAATGTGCCTACTTGGCTTAACGAAGGGCTTGCCGAATACGAGGGGCGAAGGGAACACAATGTCCCAATGGCAGAAATTGGGCGGGTTGCAAAGCATGGTGGCTTTTTGGCCGTTTCCTCCCTGGAAGGCTCATTCAGTGGATTGAACAACGCTCAGGCTGCCTTGGCATATGAGCAGAGCTACTCGCTGGTGAATTATATGATCAGCTCCTATGGCTGGTTCAATGTCAGAGAGATACTGATTAACATGGGAAGGAAAATGTCTGTTGATGCGGCAATCTCTAAAGCTTTGAACGGTTTTGGTCTCGACTACGCAGGAATGGTGCTTGAATGGCAGTCTTACATGCAGAAGGACGTTGGTAATTTAGAGGATAAATAATTTAGATTAGATTGTGTGATTCTTCGCTTGACAGATCGCCCCTTAGTTTATTATAAAAGGACAAAATCGGTCTTAAAGGTAATGTTCATGATGGAATTGACCCGCAAGGGTGAGTACGCAATAAGAGGAATGATATACTTGGCTCAGCAACCTCCGGGCAAGGTCTCTCTGATCAGTGAGATAGCTCTTGCCTGTGATGTGCCACAAACTTTCCTTGCCAAAATTTTTCAAAGCTTTGCCAAGATCGGTATTATTAATTCATCCCGTGGTACCGGGGGGGGCTTTGTTCTTGGCCGGCCGGCTGCATCCATCACTCTCCGTCAGGTAGTGGAGGCCGTAGAAGGTCCGATAGTACCCAATCGCTGTCTTATAGACAGAGGCATTTGTGACAGGGGTGAGTCCTGCAAAGTTCATAACGTCTGGAGTGATGTGCAGAGGCAAGTGGTGGAGGTTTTGGACAGTGTGACGATAGCGGAACTGGCGCCGAGCCAAGAGGATAATTTTGTATTAAGTATAGATATAAAGGAATGCATTCTAAATATTTTTGCTGAACTTGTCGGTTTGCGAGAACTAAAGTAATCCATCTATTTAAAGGGTCCTCTCTTGGGTAAAAGAGAAATAATCTTTGTCACCAGCCCTGTATACACTAATACTTCTTTCTTGACACACCTGCCGCTGTTTGTTATTTTTGAAAATCGCATGTTTAAAAACATGCCCATGACTTCACTCAACAGTCCTGAAAATCTACCATGTGTTCCCACCTTCTAATCAATCTGAAATTAAGATGTGGCAGTTTTTTCTGCCAGTTAATTACCTGACAAGAGAGGATTAAAATGCAGATTAGTGTCGAGTCGTTAAGCACTGTGAAAAAAAAGATCAACTTCGAAATACCGGCGGCACGTGTTGCCTCTGAGGTGGAAAAGGTGTTTGGTGAGATCAGAAAGAATGCCGCCATCAAAGGTTTCAGAAAGGGAAAGGCGCCAAAAGACCTTATCAAGAAACATTACAGTGATAAAATGGCTGATGATGTGCTGAAGAATATTGTAAATGATACTTATTTCAAAGCTTTGACTGACGAAAATATTTATCCGGTTTCTTATCCGGTTATTGATAGCGACGAGCTCAAGATTGGAGAGAGTTTTAAATATTCCGCAACAGTCGAAGTTTTTCCTGATGTGGTTGTTAAGGATTATGACGGGCTTGTGGTGAAGAAGGAAAAATTTATCTTGAAGGATGAGGTTGTTGCGAGCCGTCTGAAAGAGATGCAGGAAAACATGGCTCACCTTGAACCAGCAGAAGCTGGCCATGCTGCCAAAACTGCTGATTTTGTGATTTTTGATTTTAAAGGATCAGTTGACGGTGTGCCATTTGAAGGTGGGGCTGCAGATGATTTTCAACTTGAGCTGGGGTCAGGCCGCTTCATTCCGGGTTTTGAAGAGCAGCTAACTGGTATGAAAGCTGGCGATGAAGGTGACATCAAAGTCACCTTTCCCGAAACCTATGGCCAGAAAGAATTGGCAGGCAAGGACGCTATTTTCGCTGTAACGATTAAAGAGATCAAGGTGAAGGAACTGCCGGAGTTAACTGATGATTTTGCCAAGGACTTTGGCGAGTTTGAAACGCTGGAGGAGTTGAAGGCAAAGATCGCCGAGGTTTATGCACTCCAGGAAGGGAAAGAATTGAGACAGACCTTCGGGAGAGGCTTATAAAGGCTCTTATAGAAAAAAATAACCTGGAAGTTCCCGCAACTCTCGTCGACAAACAGCTTAATCTCATGCTCGAAAACAGCAAAAGAAGGCTGGCCATGCAAAGGATGTCAATGGAGATGATGGGCCTATGATGAAGGTTACAAGGTGCAGTTTCGCAATGTTGCAGAAACTCAGGTGAAAGGCTCTCTGCTGCTGGAGGCGCTGGCTCGGCAGGAAAAACTTGAAGTTACAAATGCGGATATTGCTGAAAAAATAAAGCAGATAGCTGCACAAAACAATAAAGATGTCGAGACAGTTGAAAATTTCTATAATGAAAATGTCCAGGCAAAGGATAATCTTTCCGCACAGATCAGGGAGGACAAGGCAGTCGAGCTTGTCATGTCCAAAGCCACTATATCTGAGGTTGAACGTAGCGAATTGGAAAATAAAGAATCATAGGAGTTGACATGCTTGTGCCGATAGTAGTGGAGCAAACTGGTAGAGGCGAGCGGTCTTACGATATTTACTCACGTCTTCTCAAAGACAGGATCATTTTCCTTGGCGGTGCCATTGATGATAGTGTATCCAATCTAGTCATAGCTCAACTTCTGTTTCTTGAGGCCGAAGACCCCGACAAGGATATCCATCTGTATATCAATTCACCGGGTGGGGTCGTTACTGCTGGGATGGCAATATATGACACGATGCGTTACATAAAGGCACCCGTTTCAACTATCTGTGTAGGTCAGGCTGCTTCCATGGGTGCATTTCTGCTTTCCGGCGGCGAGAAGGGAAGCGCTTCAGCCTTGCCATTCAAGGATCATGATTCATCAACCCTTGGCGGTTTCCAGGGACAGGCTACCGACATCCACATTCACGCCCAGGAGATCCTGCGTATGAAAGCGAAAACTGAACCGAGTTCCTGGCCGAGCTATCGGCCAGACGGTGGAAAAGCTGAGAGGCTGATACCGAGCGTGATTACTTTATGTCCGGTGAAGATGCTAAAACATATGGTATTATAGATTCCATAGTTACGCAGAAACACTCATTGCGGGAGGTTCCCGGTGAGTCGAAGAGACGACCGACGGAAAACCTGATCTGCTCTTTTTGCGGAAAGAGCCAGGAAGAGGTAAAAAAGCTCATTGCAGGTCCTACGGTCTACATCTGTGATGAATGCATCGAGCTCTGTAATGACATAATAGCAGAGGAATCCAAACTTGAAGAGGCAATGGGGCCGGATATAAAGAAGCTTCCAAAACCTCTTGAAATAAAAGAGGTTCTTGACGAATATGTGATCGGACAGAAACAGGCTAAGAAAGTACTTGCCGTTGCAGTTTATAATCATTATAAGCGCATTGAGGCAATGACAAAACCAGGAGAGGTTGAGATGCAGAAAAGTAACATTCTGCTTCTCGGGCCGACTGGCTCAGGAAAAACCCTTTTGGCCCAGACTCTCGCCCGGATACTCAAAGTTCCGTTTGCCATGGCAGATGCTACAAATCTGACAGAGGCCGGCTATGTTGGCGAAGATGTGGAAAATATCATTCTTAATCTTCTTCAGGCTGCCGATTACGATGTCGAACGGGCACAGAAGGGCATAATCTATATCGATGAAATCGACAAGATTGCCCGCAAATCCGATTCTCCATCCATTACCAGGGATGTGTCCGGAGAAGGCGTACAGCAGGCACTTCTCAAGATAATCGAAGGGACTGTTGCCAGCGTACCCCCTAAAGGCGGGCGTAAGCACCCCCAACAGGAATTTCTAAAAGTTGACACGACAAACATCCTTTTTATCTGCGGTGGAGCTTTCGCAGGTCTGGAAAATATTATTCAGCAACGAATAGGGGTAAAAACGCTGGGATTTGGTGCTGATGTAAAGAAGAAAATAGAAAAGAAAGCTGGCGAGCTTTTGATCGGCGTCACACCGGAGGACCTTCTTAAATTTGGTTTCATCCCTGAATTCGTGGGCAGGCTCCCGGTTCTTGCTTCACTGACAGAACTGGACGAAGAGGCGATGGTACAGATACTTAAAGAACCCAAGAACGCTCTTGTTAAACAGTATCAGAAACTTTTCGACATGGAGCATGTCAAACTCAAATTTACCGACGGCTCATTGGTAGCCATTGCCCAAGAGGCATTGAAGCGCAAGACTGGAGCTAGGGGGCTGAGATCAATCCTTGAAAATGCAATGCTTGATATCATGTATGAAATACCATCGCAGACAATGGTCAAGGAAGTGGTAATCAGTGAAGATGTGATTTACAACAAGGAAAAACCAATAATTGTCTATGAAAGCGTCGCAGAATCTGCCTGACGATTGGGAAAAATTGCAATGTCTGACAAAATGAATGCCGGTCGAATCAGGAGAGGGAAAACCGCAAGGTTCCCTCTCTTTCCTTTAAGAGATATAGTTATCTTTCCCCACATGGTGGTACCCCTATTTGTTGGAAGGGAAAAGTCTATTCTGGCGCTGGAAGCGGCCATGAACGGCAACAAGCATATCCTTTTGGCGACGCAGAAAAACGCCAAAATAGAGGATCCTGGTGAAGATGATATCTTCAGCATCGGCACCATTTGTCAGGTCATTCAACTTCTTAAATTGCCGGACGGAACAGTTAAAGTTCTGGTGGAGGGCAAAAAAAGGGGGCTATTGTTGCTTA